>JBAQPK010000214.1:0-2411 GCA_049305715.1 Desulfuromonadaceae bacterium
GCTCAAACATTCTATCGTCCCAAATCATTTCATCGGATTGAATATCCCAGTCCCAGATACCAAGCCCGCCTGATGTTGTTGCCAGTTGGAGACGCTGTGTTGCCTCATTTAAAGCAGCAGTTCGCTCCCTGACCTTTGTTTCTAATTCCTCCGAGGCTTTTCTCAAAGAATGGCTGAGACCCTCCAAGTTTTTGTTGGCTATTTCTAATTGCTCCGCATGTGCAGCCAAGGCTTGCTCCGCCTGCTTACGTTCGGTAATATTTGAAAAGGCGGTGATCGCATATTGAAGCGTGCCCTTTTCATCAACTAACGGATTACCCACCACCTCTATCAGAATACTGCCATCCGGTTTCCTGATTTCCATGTCTTCAATACTTGAAGACATGCCTGACAGGGCGCGGATGAGTGGCATTTTCTCATTTGGATATTTTTCATCCGTCCCCATCCATGATCCACCACCAAAAATAATAAAAAAACCTCGTTGACCCTGTAAAAACAGGATGATAGATTGCTTTTACCACAAAGAAACTATCATCAACGAGGTGAAGTGATTATGGCACAAGGTGTTCTTCCTTTCAAGTACGAAGCAGAGAAAAAAGAGAGTGGTATGACGTCGCTGGCTGGTTTGCCGGTTTATTTGGACTTATCCAGCATAATGGGGTTAGGCGAGAGCATAGAGAAACACCTGCACATCAAACAGCGTGGTTGGACCGATAAACAGTTTTTGCTATCGTTAATAATGCTGAATCTTGCAGGTGGCGATTGTGTAAATGATTTGCAGAAGTTGGCATCTGACGATGGCTTTTGCCGTGTATTGCGACGTGTAGAACAGAAGTTGCTGAAGCGGCGTGAAAGGCGGGAGTCGGATCGCCGCTGGCGGAAGGAACGGAATCAGTCATTGCCGTCGGCGAGTGCTGTTTTCCGGTATCTATCGGCTTTCCATGACCCTGTTCAGGAGAAGGATCGAGTTGTCGGCAAGGCGTTCATTCCCTCACCCAATGAGCATTTACGTGGTTTGATGCGGGTGAATGGCGATATGCTTGCCTTTATTCAGCGTTGCCATCCCCAGCGGATTGCTACTTTGGATCAGGACGCGACCTTGGTAGAGACAACGAAGCGCGATGCCTTATACAGTTACAAGGATTACAAAGCTTATCAGCCTTTGAACACCTGGTGGGCGGAGCAGGCGTTGGTGGTGCATACGGAGTTCCGAGATGGCAACGTCTCTGCCGGCTATCGACAGTTGGAGGTGTTAAAAGATGCTTTGGCGTTGCTGCCGTCGGGAGTTGAGAAGGTGCGGCTACGGTCGGACACGGCGGGCTACCAGCATGAGCTGCTCAGATATTGTGCGAAAGGAACGCATGAGCGGTTCGGCCGGATTGAGTTTGCGATAGGTTGCGATGTTACGCCGCAATTCAAGAAAGCGGTCGGCGAGTTAACGGAATCGGATTGGCAGCCGATTTACAAGGAGTTTGATGGTCATCGGATAAAGACGCATCAGGAGTGGGCGGAGGTTTGCTTTATTCCTAATGCCATTGGCCATAAGAAAGATGCCCCTGTTTATCGTTACCTGGCGATCCGGGAGGTCATGGGCTCCATGGAATTACCGGGTCTGGACTTGCCCCAGTTGCTTCTTCCCTTCCCGACAATGGAGATAAGTTCCCAGCGTTACAAGCTATTTGGTTTGGTAACGAACATGGATTGGGAAGGTGAGAAGTTGATTCACTGGCACCGGGAACGATGCGGAAAATCAGAGGAGGCGCACTCCGTGATGAAGGAAGATTTGGCAGGCGGCAAGTTGCCTTCGGGAGATTTTGGGGAAAACGCCGCCTGGTGGTGGATCATGATCTTGGCCCTGAACCTCAATAATGCCATGAAACGGTTGGCTTTGGGAAAGTCGTGGACAGCCAAAAGGATGAAGGCGATCCGATTTTCGCTCATTAATATACCGGGGCGGATTGTCGAACGTTCCCGCGAATTGATTATCCGGCTGGCTAAGGATAATCCGGCGGTTGCTCTTTTACTTGAGGCCAGAAGCAGGATCATGACGCTCTCTTGGGCGCCTTCCTGAGCTGTATCCAATGAGAGGGACGGAGTTGGGCTTAAGGGGCAAAATTTGAGTCGGGTTTCGGGCTGAGGGTCAATTGCGTTCATTTTACGCCTTGTGGCCCGTAGAAATGGCAAAATTGGGGAGAGATATGGCTATATAGCTCTTTTTGAGGCAAAATAATCTTGCCTACAGGCAATAAATACTGCTGAAAAGCGGAAAAGACAACCTATACAAAAGTTGGTGGTGGATTTGGGATTTCTCTACTCATTGACAGTGAAACCATAATTCAGAGACAGGAGATATAGGAGGTTTTAAATGGAATTCTTTCAATGCCCCTGCAACGCCACGGGTAATGTAATCC
>JBAQPK010000215.1:0-9416 GCA_049305715.1 Desulfuromonadaceae bacterium
ACATTGGTCATACCCTGAACGACCCGGTCGGCAATCACCGGAATGTCCTGCTTGAGTCCGATCGGCCCCAGAAAGCCGACAGGAGAACCGGTGCAGGCAAGGATCTGTTCTTCGGTCGCCATCTGAATTTCGTCCCACCCCAGATGATTCTTGAGTTTGAGCTCGTTAAGTTCATGATCCCCGCGCAGCAGAGCCATCGCCAGCTCACCGGCGTCTGAGGCGTACACGAGCGTCTTTACCGTACGATCAGCCGCAACGTTCAGAAAAGCGGCAACATCGGCAATGGTCTTCATTTCCGGCGTCGAAACCTTCTGTAACGGTTCAGCAATGGATTCGCATGCCGCTGTAAACAGGGGAGATTCCGCTTTTTCAATATTCGCGGCGTACCGGCATGCATCACAGGAAACGATGGCATCCTCTCCGGAATCCGCCAGTACCATAAACTCATGCGAAGAAGATCCACCGATGCTGCCGGTATCGGCTTCGACCGCCCTGAAATTGAGTCCGCACCGTTCGAAGATGCGCATATACGCGTTGAACATCTTGCTGTAGGAGAGATCAGCCGCGTCACTGTCCACATCGAATGAATAGGCATCCTTCATGATGAACTCGCGGCCGCGCATCAGGCCGAAGCGGGGGCGAATCTCGTCGCGGAATTTGGTCTGGATCTGATAAAAGTTAAGCGGCATCTGCCGATAGCTTTTTATCTCGCGCCGCACCATGTCGGTAATGACCTCTTCGTGGGTCGGCCCCATGCAGAATTCGGCCTCTTTCCGGTCTTTGAAGCGCAACAGCTCCTTGCCGTAAAAAGCCCAGCGTCCCGACTCCTGCCACAGTTCCGCCGGCTGGACGCTCGGCATCAGCATCTCGATCGCATCGGCCTTGTTCATCTCTTCCCGGACGATGTTTTCAAACTTGCGGATCGAGCGGAGTCCGAGCGGCAGGTAGTTGTAGATCCCGGAAGCGAGTTTGCGGATCATCCCGGCTCTCAGCATCAGCTGGTGCGAGACCACCTCGGCGTCCGAAGGAGTTTCCTTGATGGTCGGAATAAAATAGCGTGAATACAGCATTAAGCATCCCCAGAGTGGTACGTCCATACCAAGATAATTTTAGTAATAATTGCCGTTACGGTATCACGGTGAAAAGGTTGATCACAATTCCTACAATTTGGATATTTCTTCAATCAGTGCCTCAGCCAACCTGTCCTCCGGCACTTTGCGAACGATTTCTCCGTGGCGGAACACGAGCCCCTCCCCTTTTCCGCCCGCGATACCCACATCCGCCTCGCGCGCTTCACCCGGGCCATTAACGGCGCACCCCATGACAGCGACCGTGATCTGCTTGTCTATCCCCTGCAGCCGTCTCTCGACATCCTCCGCTACCCGGATCAGATCAATCTGGCATCGCCCGCAGGTGGGACAGGATACAAAGTTTACGCCGCGCTGACGTAAACCGACCGCTTTAAGGATGTCATACGCTACCCGCACCTCATCTTTCGGCTCGCCGGTCAGCGAAACGCGCATCGTATCACCGATTCCGTCCGCCAGCAGTATTCCAAGTCCGACTGACGACTTGATTGTTCCGGAGAAGAGGGTGCCGGCCTCGGTAATGCCGATGTGCAGGGGATAATCGGACTGTTCGGAAAAGAGGCGGTACGCGGCGACGGTCCTCATCACATCTGACGCTTTAAGAGAGACCTTGATCTCCCGATAATTTAAATCTTCAAGAATGCGAATATGCCCCATGGCTGATTCAACCATCGCCTCGGCCGACGGGTGGCCATACCGCTGTAACAGTTCCTTTTCAAGCGAACCGGCGTTGACTCCGATCCGGATCGGAACCTTGCGCTCGGCAGCGGATGCAACTATCTCGGCAACCTTCCACTTTTCGCCGATATTGCCGGGGTTCAGACGCAGGCCGTCGATCCCCCCCTCAAGAACCTGCAGTGCAAGTTTATAGTCAAAATGGATATCAGCCACGACAGGAAGGGGGCTCATCTTTTTGATCTGTGACAAGGCACTGGCAGCCTCCAGATCGGGTACCGCACAACGGACGATCTCACAACCGACTTCTGCAAGACCTTTTATCTGGGAAATTGTAGCGGGGATATCACGAGTATCGGTGCTGCACATCGACTGCACGGAACAGGGGGCATCTCCGCCGATCGATACCTTGCCGATACGAATTTGTCTGGTCATTTTTTTCATGGAGCGACATAGTGCCAAAGGCGGGCGTGAAAGTCAAGAACGGCGCGTCGTTTCGGTGATGAATCAACGCCATATGTGAATTGACTATTAACGCTTGCGGCGGCGATTCTATCAGGTTGGTGACAAAAAGTTGTGCCAGTTAAGCACGGGATCAGGGGACGATACAGCGTTCGGCCGTCTCGCGGGTGTCAAAAACAGTTGTGGCCAGCGCTCATTTCAACACACCCCAAACACTGCCGTTTATAGAAAGGTTAACAAAAAAGGGAGCCGCTTGGTGAGCAGACTCCCTGAATTTATTTGGTGGAGGTTAACGGGATCGAACCGATGACCTCGTCGCTGCCAGCGACGCGCTCTCCCAGCTGAGCTAAACCCCCACAAAGTGAACCGTCTATTTACCAAACTAAAAATGACGTGTCAATATTTTTCTATAAATATCTTTTGCAGCAACACCCAGCCGCGCCTTGACGCCTCTTTACATCCGGTGTATAGGTTGGGACACCTCGTTAACTATCTATCCGCTTGGAGACCATTATGCCGCACAGCGATCTGACATGGAACACAACTCTGCTCTACCCTGCCCCTGATTCGCCTGAACTGGAAACCGATCTTGGCTCGTTCGAACAGGGGGCCGCCGATTTCCGATGCAGGTATTTTGAAAAGGTTGCGCTACTGGACAACGCGGCCCTTCTGGTCGCGATTCGTGAGTACGAAGCTTTCCAGAACCGCATGGCAAAGCCGTTTTGCTACGCCCACCTGCTGTTTGCCGCCGACTCGGGAAATGAGGTGTTCCGCGCCCTTTCCCAGCGCTGCTCCGAGCTGGGAAGCAGGCTTTCACAGCAGCTGCTTTTTTTCGACCTGGAGCTTATGGAGCTTGACGACGAGCGATTTGAATCATTCAGAACCCTTCCCGAGGCGGCGGGCTACCTCCATTTTCTGGAGGGAATTCGTAAATTCCGCCCCCACACCCTCAAGGAGAATGAGGAGCGGCTCCTGACACGCAAGGATCTGACCGGAGTCCGCGCCTTTACCAAGCTGTTCGACGAGCTTTCGGCATCGTTCAGCTATCGAATGGAGCTGGATGGCGAACAACGGGATTTTACCGGCGAAGAACTGCTCTCTCTCCTTCACCACACATCCCCTGATGTCCGGTTCCGGGCGATGACGCTTTTCCTGGAACGTCACGGAGAGAACGGCATCGTCTACAACGCGGTCTTCAACAACATGGCCCTCGACCATGGCCAGGAGATGGAATTGCGCCGATATCAGACACCGATCCAGCCGACCAATATCGGCAATGAGATCCCTGACGAAGCGGTTGAACACCTGATGAGCGTAACCGAAGCCAATTACGGCCTGGCCCAGGAGTATTTCCGGATCAAGGCCGGCATGCTCAAGATGGAAAAACTGCGTAATTGCGATATCTACGCCCCGGTAGCCGAGGCGGAACGGAGCTATGCCTTTGACGAGGCGCGGGATCTTGTGGTGCAATCATACCGGGAGTACGACCCTCGGTTCGGCGACATCGTCGGGGCGTTCTTTACCGATCGCCGCGTCGATGTCCTCCCCCGTACCGGAAAATCGGGAGGGGCATTTGCCATGGGGATCTCGCCCGACCTGCCGCCGTATCTGTTGCTGAATTTCACCGGCACCCTGCGCGACCTGGCCACCATCGCCCATGAGGCGGGGCACGGCCTGCATTTTGTGATCTCCCAGGAACAGAGCCTGTTGAATTACCATGCCCCGCTTCCCCTGGCGGAAACCGCTTCGGTATTCGGTGAAATGCTGCTGACCCGCAGGCTGCTCGATAACGAAACAGATCCTGCCGTACGCAGATCGCTGCTCTGCGCCAAAATCGAGGACATTATCGCCACAACCTTCCGTCAAACCGTGCTGACGCGTTTCGAGCTTCGCCTCCACAATGAACGTACCGGAGGGTTGCTGTCCAATGACCGCATCGCTGAAATCTGGCTGGAAGAAAACGGCAAACTGTACGGCGACTCGGTCGAGATGATTCCCGCCTATCGCTGGGGCTGGAGTTATATCAGCCATTTTATCCATAGCCGGTTCTACTGCTATTCCTACACCTTTGCCGAACTGCTGGTGCTGGCGCTCTTTCAGAAATATCGCGAGGATGGAGATTCATTCAAGCCTGGCTACCACGCCCTGCTGGAATCGGGGGGGGCGCTGTCACCGGCGGATACCGCCCGTCTTGCCGGAATTGACATCACCGACAGCGGATTTTGGCAAAAAGGGTATGATGTTCTGGCAGGATTAATTGAAGAGTTGAAACTGATTGCTTAAATCACAGCTTTAAGGATAGAGACGATGGCCGGACAAGAAAAAGAGCTTCTGGAAGCACTCACCAGTTCACGCATTCTGACCTCCATGATTACCCCGGCGGTTCTGATATCGGCATGCGGAACGCTGATATTTTCAACGTCAGCCCGGTTAGGTCGCATCTTTGACCGGGTCAATGTCATGAAGGGTGAAGTGGAAGCAATTATAACGGGGAAGATTTCGTTCCCTGAAGAACGGATGAAGCATCTGCGTGACCAGATCGGCCTTCAGAGACGGCGGGCACGGCTGATCCAGAAGGCGATGGCGGCCCTTTATACCGCAACACTGCTCTTTGTCGCCTCCAGCCTTGCTATTGCCGTCAATGTTGCCTACGGCAGCGATAACCAGGCCTGGGTCCCGACATTGCTTGCTCTCAGCGGAGGACTGTTTCTTTTTGGTGCCTCGGTGGTACTGCTCTACGAAAGCCGCTTTAATCTCCGTTTTGTCCACCGTTCGATCGATTTTATCGAATTCCTTGAAACAAAAGCGGAGGAGCAGAACAAGTAACTGCTCCTCCTGTTTTAAACCTATCCCTTCAGCCCGGCCTCTTTCGCCAGCGCCCGCCAGGCCGGCAGGCTCCGTTCAATCATCCCGATATCAAAACAGTAGGCAATTCTGAAGAAGCCGGGTGCACCGAAACCGGCCCCCGGCACCAACAGAATATGATGTTTCTGGGCAAGCATGACGAATTTTACATCGTCCGCCAGCGGAGATTCCGGGAAGAGGTAAAAGGCGCCGTCAGGCGTGACCATCTTGAACCCCATACCGCTCAGTTCACGCACCAGCAGATCCCGTTTGGCCTGATACTCGGCAACATCGACCGATTCGTTCTGCAACCTGGCCACCAGGCGCTGCATCAACGCCGGAGCGTTGACGAAACCGAGTACCCGGTTACTGAAGACCGCACCCTCCATGAACTGCCCGGCGGTTGCCATACGGGGATTGGCGGCCAGATAGCCGATCCGCTCACCCGGCAGAGCCAGGTCCTTGCTGTGTGATGTGACGATAATCGAGCTCTCCACCAGCGGGAAAATGTTGGGGACATGCTTGCCGTCAAAAGATATGCGGGCGTACGGTTCGTCGGAAATGACGTAGATTAGATGACCGGTCCGTTCGTGGATTTTTTTCAGAACATCCCCCAGCCGCTTCAGGCTTTCCGCAGGGTAAATAACGCCGGTCGGGTTGTTGGGAGAACAGATAATGATGGCACGGGTTTTGGCGGTGATTGCACCTTCAATCGCTTCGATATCAAGCTGGAATGTGTCGCGATCAGTCCAGACCTCGACCGGAACACCACCATGATTGTCGATGTAGAACTTGTATTCAACGAAGAAGGGAGCCAGAATGATGACCTCCTCCCCCGGATTGAGAATCGTCTTGAGAACAACATTGAGAGCGCCACCGGCACCGCAGGTCATGATGATATTGTCGGCCGGAACGGTAAGTCCGGAATCAGCGGATATCTTTTCCGCCACGGCACTCCTTGTTTCAGCATATCCGGCGTTGTTCATGTAGCGATGCATTCCGAGGAGCGGGTTCTGCGCCAGCTCCAGCAATTGACGGCTGAAAGATTCGGGTGGCTCCACGTCCGGATTGCCGAGCGTAAAATCATAAATATTCTCGGCGCCGAATTCCTGGCGCAACCGCTCACCCTCTTCAAACATCCTGCGGATCCAGGATGATTTGGATATTTGACTGGCGATCTTTATAGCAATTGCCATTACTAATTTCCTCCATGATAATTTTTCTGATAGGATGACAGGGGCGAAATAGTACAACAATTCACGGAGAACTCAAATGGAAATTCCTCCGTATCCTGCGTCACGACCGCTTGTAATTGGTGACAAACCGCTCCTGGACCGGTTGTGTGACGAACTTCAGCCGCGCATTTCCGAACTGACCTTTGCCGGTCTCTACCTGTTCCGGATTGCGCACGAGTACAAGCTGGCAACGGCCGTCGATTCGCTCGTCGTGCTGGGCAGGGGGTATGACGGCTCGGAATATTTCCTGCCGCCACTAGGGGGAGATATTGCTGCCGCCCTGAAGATCATGTTTGCCAGCGGCCTGCCGCTATACGGCGCCGATGATCAGTTTGTCGCCCGATATCTTGGCGGGAAGACCCTGCAGATTACCGAACTGCGCGACTCGTGCGATTATCTCTACCTTCGTGAAGAGCTGGCAACGTTACCGGGAGGCAGATTCCACAAGAAGAAAAACCGGATCAACTATTTTACCAGCCGTCATGACTACGGTGTCACCCTATTTTCGGGGGAATACCTTGACGGCTGCCTGAACCTGCTGGACAAACTGGCGCAGAGCAGCCTCGACGAAATCGGCAGTTCGCTGCGCATGGAATTGGAAGCAACTTACGAGGCGCTGCGCTGCGAAGTGCCGCTGGGCCTTGAGGGGGTAGTCGTGCTTGTGAACGAGAGCGTGGCAGCCTTTTCCCTTGGCGAGCGCCTTAACCGGGATACCGCCGTGTGTCATTTCGAAAAGGCCGATCCATTCAGCGAGGGGTTGTATCAGCTGGTGAACCGGGAATTTGCGCGGCTGCTGTTCCAGGATTGCCGCTACATTAATCGGGAGCAGGATCTGGGAGATGTGGGGCTGCGGAGTGCCAAGCTGTCGTATCATCCGGTGGAACTGGTGAAGAAGTATTTGGTTACCGGTAATTGATTCTGATTCACCCCTTCCGGGAAGGAAACGGCAGGATTGCACGGCTGTTGTCGGTGCTGATGGGTTACAGGCTGGATTGCCGCCACTGGATTTTTCGGAGTTGCAAGAGGCTAAGCGGGATGAATATTCCGCCGTCGTACAGGCCGGTATGGATCGAGATTACAAGCCGATGGAGAGGATTTTCAACGGGGTGATCGAGCGGACGCTGGCTGCTTGTGGGCGGTAAAACTCTGCAAATCTTCCTTAACGGAACCTGCTGGTTCTTCTTTCAGAAAAATCCCTTCAATGGCAAATGAAGAAACCAGCGAACGCCGCATCAGCCGCTTGCGCTCAGCCGGGTCTTTCAGGTAGGGATTGGTTTCAAGAAGTGACTTTTTCATAGCAGCAGTATACCTCATCTGATGATGTTTTGCATCGATAAATCCATTTTAGCTCAGTTGCTAGAGCACATCACTCGTAATGATGAGGTCAACTTTTGAATCCGGTAATAAACCAAACAATCATCCATTGCCCGAAATGCGGAAGACAAAACCTCTCCTGGCCGTCCCCCAAGAACTTTACCTGTGCGGATTGCGGATTCGTACTATTCCTGAATATTGCTGCCGCGGCGGCAGTTATCATGGAGTGTAAGGGCAAGATCCTTTTCGGCGTGCGCGCACACGAACCGGAGCGAGGCATGCTGGATCTGCCCGGCGGTTTCGTCGATCCGGGTGAATCGGGCGAGGAAGCGGCGCGGCGAGAAGTGCGGGAAGAGACCGGCATAGAACTTCCGGAGCTGCGCTACCTGTTTTCGATACCGAACCGTTACCATTACCGGGATGTGGTGTACGACACACTTGATCTTATATTCTGTTGCAAGTTAGCTGAACTGCCGCAGATGCAGGCAGCAGATGACCTGGAGCAACTCCTCTGGATTGAGCGGGACAACATCGTGTTTGAGAATATTGCCTTCTCTTCCCTGCGTCTGGCGGTACGACGCTACCTCGAGAGTGTCTCCGTTCGCCCATCGCCTACAAAAGAGGAAACGCTGAAAAGCATTTCACGCGGATAACTTCGGATAGAGTCTGATGAAAATCGGATTAAACCAGAACTTAACAGGTTTAAATACAAAAAGGTGTATCCGCCTTTATCCGACCTTATCAGATTTAATCGGCGTGCCATGATTTCAGGAGGTTTATGCTGCATGATCCTCCATGGTAAAGATTTTGTTGCACTTTGCATAAATACATAGTAAAAGACTTGTTCTTTTAAAGACGGCATTTATCTGCCGAAATCTCCTTGCTCCGGCTAGGACCGGGGCTCGAATCCGTGAGGAGGATTACCAACATGAGGAAGTATGAAACAATTTTCATCCTCCAGCCTGAACTGAGTGAAGACGACATCAAGTCGGTCACCACAAAGGCACAGGACGTCATCACGACGTACAAGGGCGAGTGTATCAGGATGGATGACTGGGGTATCAGGAAACTGTCCTATCCCATCAAGAAGTCTGCCAGAGGCCGTTATTACTATCTCCGCTTTGATGGGGATAGCGCTCTTATCTTTGAGCTTGAGCGCCGTCTGAGACTTGACGACAAGGTGCTGCGCTACCAGAGTATAAACATCACCGACCTGCCCGAGCGTGCTGTACCGGAAAAGAAAGCTGAACTGCCGGAAGCAGTAACGGAAGAGACTGTGGAAGAGACAACTGTAGAAACACCTGCCGCTGAAGAAGCTGCCGAATAATTTCCTGGAGGAGATATACTCATGAGTGACGAAAGACCAGCTACAACATCAACTTATCAGCGTCCTGCAGGTCCTGCCGGACAGCGCCCAACAGGCGGACCGGGACAGCGTCCTGCAGGCGGCCCCGGCGGACAGGGCGGACCACGCAAGAGACGCCCTTTTCAGCGTCGTAAAGTGTGCCGTTTCTGTGCAGAAAAAAACCTGACCATCGATTACAAAGAGCCCCGCACACTCCGCTTTTTTATTACGGAGCGAGGCAAGATTGTTCCTCGCAGAATTTCCGGGAACTGTGCGGCACATCAGCGGCACATAACTGAAGCCATCAAGCGAGCCAGAAATATTGCTCTTCTGCCGATTGCCGCTAACCACGCAGTAAGCTGACAGCATCTGAATGAGCCTTAAACCACAAACCGACCACTACTTGCGTGTGCGCCTTAAAGCGTCCCTGCTTGGAGTGGTCGGTTCCTTTGT
>JBAQPK010000216.1:0-2867 GCA_049305715.1 Desulfuromonadaceae bacterium
GCAATACCCCGGGGTTTCTGCCTGCCGATAGTCTGGAACAGCAGCGGGTATGAAAAGGTTGATGCCCTGCGGCTGCTGGATGGAGTCGTCGCGATTTACCTGCCCGACATGAAGTACAGCGACAATCAGCCGTCGGTCGAAATTTCGTCCGCTCCCGGATACTGCCCGATCAACCGGACGGCTGTTACAGAGATGTTCAGACAGGTCGGGCATCTCACCGTGAACGAAGAAGAGATCGCAACCGGTGGCCTGATTATTCGACATCTTGTCCTGCCGGAGGGGAGGGCGGGGACGCTGGAAACCCTTCCCTGGATCGCTGAAAACCTTGGGGTGGAAACCCATGTTTCCCTGATGAGCCAGTACTTCCCGGCGCACAGGGCGGCAGAAACAACCGGAATGGGTCGCCCCGTGAACCATGAAGAGTATGATGCGGCAGTTGAAGCGCTGGAAAAAGCGGGCCTTGAAAACGGGTGGTTACAGGATCTTGACGAGGAACGCGGGACGGTATGAGAACGATCGTCCTGCTGGTTATTTCCAACGTCTTCATGACCTTCGCCTGGTATGCGCACCTGAAGAACCTGCGTACCCGCCACTGGTTGATCGCTGTCGCGCTTTCCTGGGGGATTGCATTTTTTGAATACCTGATCCAGGTCCCGGCCAACCGTGTCGGCTATGGCCGGTTCAGTCTGGCCCAGCTGAAGATCATGCAGGAAGTCATAACCCTGATGGTATTTGTTCCCTTTGCTGTTTTTTATATGGGAACGAGTCTCACCTGGAATTACCTCTGGGCCGGATGCTGTCTGGCCGGAGCCGTTTTCTTCATATTTCGATAATCACACGAAGGAGTAATGTGTAAATGCCTAAAAGAACTGATATCAAAAAAATCCTGATCATCGGCGCCGGCCCGATCGTCATCGGCCAGGCCTGCGAATTCGACTATTCCGGCACACAGGCGTGCAAGTCATTGAAGGAGGAGGGGTACGAGGTTGTGCTGCTTAACAGCAATCCGGCCACCATCATGACCGATCCCGATTTTGCCGACCGTACCTATATCGAACCGGTTACACCGGAAATTCTTGCCAAGATCATCGAGAAGGAGCGTCCCGATGCGATTCTGCCGACGTTGGGTGGTCAGACGGCGCTCAATACCGCAGTGTCCGTCGCGGAAATGGGCATTCTGGAAAAATTCGGCGTGGAGCTGATCGGCGCCAAGCTGCCGGCAATCAAGAAAGCGGAGGATCGCACCCTTTTCAAGGCGGCGATGGAGAAGATCGGTCTGGCGGTTCCCAATTCAGGCCTGGCGCATAATCATACTGAAGCGATGGAAATTATCAAAGCCATCGGCTTTCCGGCCATTATCCGGCCCTCGTTCACCCTGGGGGGGAGCGGTGGCGGCATCGCCTACAATCTCGAAGAATATGAAAAAATGGCGATTGGCGGGATTGATGCCTCGCCCACCGATGAAATCCTGATCGAGGAATCGGTGATCGGTTGGAAGGAGTACGAGCTGGAGGTTATGCGCGACACCGCCGATAACGTCGTGATCATCTGCTCCATCGAGAACTTCGATCCGATGGGGGTTCACACCGGTGATTCGATCACGATAGCTCCCGCCCAGACCCTGACCGACAAGGAGTATCAGATCCTGCGCGACGCTTCGCTGAAGATCATTCGTGAGATCGGCGTTGATACCGGCGGCTCCAACATCCAGTTCGGCATCAATCCGCGGGACGGGCGTCTGGTCGTGATCGAGATGAACCCCCGGGTGTCGCGGTCATCGGCCCTGGCCTCCAAGGCGACCGGTTTCCCGATCGCCAAGATAGCGGCCAAGCTGGCGGTCGGCTATACGCTGGATGAGGTTACCAACGATATCACCCGTGAAACCCCGGCCTGTTTCGAGCCGAGTATCGACTACGTCGTCACCAAAATCCCCCGGTTTACTTTTGAGAAATTTCCGGCCGCCGATGCAACCCTGACGACGCAGATGAAGTCGGTCGGGGAAGTCATGTCGATCGGCCGGACCTTCAAGGAATCATTCCAGAAAGCGATCAGATCGCTTGAAATCGGCGTCAGCGGCTTCGATTCCCGGCTGTTTGAACTGGGAAGCGAAACCAGGAGGGCCCTGACCGGTAAGGAACAGCAGCTGCTGCTGGAAAAGCTGCGGGTGCCGAACGCCGACAGACTCTGGTACATCGGCGATGCCCTGCGCAGCGGCATGAGCGTGAAGGAAATTCAGAAACATACCGCCATTGACCCCTGGTTTCTGCACAATATCCGTCAGATTATAGAAAAAGAGGATGAACTGAAGTCCCTTTCCCTTGCGGACGTTTCTGCCGAAGTGCTACGTGAAGCCAAGCAGTACGGCTTTTCGGACAAGTTTCTGTCGAAGCTCTGGAAGTCCGGTGAGGATGAGGTGCGCGAACTGCGCTGGTCGCTGGGTGTGCGCCCCGTGTACAAGCGCGTTGATACCTGTGCCGCAGAGTTTGTCGCCTACACCCCCTACATGTACTCCACGTATGAGGAAGAGTGCGAAGCCGCGCCGACGGACCGGAAAAAGATCATGATCCTGGGAGGAGGGCCAAACCGGATCGGTCAGGGGATCGAGTTCGATTACTGTTGCGTGCATGGAGCTTTCGCGCTGGCTGAAGACGGCTATGAGACCATCATGGTCAACTGCAATCCGGAGACGGTTTCCACCGATTACGATACGTCCGATCGTCTCTACTTCGAGCCGCTGACCCTTGAAGACGTTCTGGAAATTGTGGCCAAGGAGAAGCCGGTCGGGGTGATCGTGCAGTTCGGCGGGCAGACGCCGCTCAAGCTGGCGGTAGCGTTGGAACAGGCCGGTGTGCCGATTATCGGCACAT
>JBAQPK010000217.1:0-1737 GCA_049305715.1 Desulfuromonadaceae bacterium
GCCCAGCCATTTCGGTGATTGATGACCGCAGTTTTGGCAAAAGAATTGGGTTTTGTTTCTTTTTGGCAGCAAGTTCTGGCCTCCTCTTGTGCGTTGCAATATAGTTCCTTTTCCACAGCGCGTCAACCGTGAACGACGGTTCCTAGTGTAGTGTTTCAGCAATAACTTGTCATGTCGACCGCAGGGAGATATCTTGTAATATCCTACATTCATTAAGATTTCTCGCTATGCTCGAAATGACAGCATTGCAAAGCTGTTACTGTAACACAGCACTAGGAATTGAGAGAATATTGTAAATGAAGCCGGCACCTGGTATTGTCAACCGCCAAACCAAGATCAAGTGCACAACTATGTTGATATGGAGAAAAACATGAAGAAATTCTTTCTTATCTTAATCCCGGTCCTCGCTCTTTTGATCGCAGGTGGAATCATGCTTGCGAACTTTGTCCTGGAGAGAGCCTCCGATAAAGCGCTTGAGTATCTGGCGGCCGAAGGAGCATCGCGAGGCGTCAAGGTGGAGTTTGCTAAATTTGAAAATGTTGGATTCAAAGGTGTGGGCGCGGTCAGGTGGAGTGATTTTGTCACGGTCATTGATGCGCCCCGGTATATCTCAATTGCTCCGGGGGAGCAGGTGCTATTATCCATAGGGGAGATTAACCTTGATCTCATGAGACTATTTCAAGGCGTTGCCGCAATTACCTCGTTTGACATTGGCCTCAGAGTCCAGCGCAGTCCCACTTCCGCAGAAAATTCAGACGCGCAAATAGAAGGTTTTGACGAGGGGCAACTAATGGTAGAGTTGCCCCTGAACTTTACTGATAAAGGAAATGCCGCCGCTTCCATCGCAGAAATACCAAAAAGGGCGTTGCAGTTCCTCCAGGAAGGTAATACCCAGGTTCCTTTCGATTTTCGCGCGAAGAGTACATTTAAGATCGGCGGAGCCGTTGTCAGGGCGGATATCACGACCAAAGAAAGGGGTGGCTATTATTTTCTCGTCATGTCACCCGACGATTTGCGAAAGATTGCCGCAATATTAAAAGCAGATTTCACCGAAGAGGAAATCCGGCTGGTTTCTCTTCGTCCTCTCCTGGCACCGGCGATTTTCAAGATCACGAACTTCGCCCGCACTCAGGCGGCAGCGGCATACGCGAAGGATGCCACTGTTCCGGAGGACGCATATCGTCATGTGTTATGGAGTTTCCTTCTTACTAGAGAGTTCGGACCGGAGTTCGCGAAGCAAGTGACCGACGCCCATGAAATCGGCGCCATAAAGTTCAATACCGAAGCCGATCACCGGATGGACTATAACAACAATAAGGTCGGCCGTGATTATGCGAAAGCAGGCCATGCTGAAGGACTGATATTACAAATGGTAAGGACCGATCCTGGGGTGGTACGCGTTTCCCAACCATAGAGCGTTAAACCCACCCAGGAATCCGGTTTCCTTGCGTCGAAGCTGCACTGCGTCGTCGCTCACTTCCTGTCGATTTCAATATTCTCTTTGCTGCCGCTATTGGATACGGCGACCATGATGCCGATACCGGTCGCAATTATGACTCCGATTAAGGTCCATACCGCACCGATGCTGGCCAGAATACCCAATTTCCAGAGCGCGGCGAGAATGCCGCTAATCAAGATAACATAACCTAGAAGATAAATACCTGTCCATTTCATGACCAACCCCCGGATAATTTTTGAGCCCTAAGCTCCTTCATATCCGCCCCATAAGCAGCAGGA
>JBAQPK010000218.1:0-4200 GCA_049305715.1 Desulfuromonadaceae bacterium
AAGGATAGCCTTTTGTCAAAAGGTTAAAAAAATGTGTTGCGACATCTTCTATGCTAATTGGGCCATCTTTTTTATACCAAACACATGCATGGTTACACATACCCATTATCGCTTTTGCCGTAACAGAAGGATCCATATCGTTGAACAGGACAGTATTCTCGCACTGTATCTGCCTAATTATTTTAACAAGTTGTTGTTCAAACTGGAGTTGCAGGCCCTTGTAAGTCTCCTTGTTACGTCCAGTGAGAAATTTTGAATAACTCAGATTTATAAATAACACATCTTTTTTGTCAGCCACCATATTCATATGAAAACTCAGGTACCTGTGCAGTTTTTCAATACCGCTGAGTTTATTGTCATAAAGGATTGGCATGAACTTGGCGAGGTAAACAGGAAGAAAATTATCTAGCACAGCAAGCAGAATTCCCTCTTTTGATTTGAAATAATATGCGACGGTACTTTTTGAGACACCTACCATTTTTGCAAGCATACCTATGGACATGCCATGATAACCAATCTCGACCATCACCTTAATCGCTACATTAATCAGCCTGTCATGGTTATTTTCTTCCATATGCCAACTCCTTCCGGACGTGCGGACGTTAATAAAGTTCCGCTGATCCAAGGTGGATCGATACGTGTCACCTCTTCGACAACAACGCTGTGGAGGACCCAGCCAGAAGACATTGACTTCATCGGAACCGGCTCCATTGGAGCACTAGGACTGGTGGCAAATTCCAGCATGGCACTGACGCGATCAGTCCACAGTCCGGCGAACAGTCGAAACCAGTTTGAGCGCATGTGCCTTATGGATTACGCGCCAATATTCACTGAATTGAGTCAGGGTGAAATTCTGACGAGCGTGTGCAGCACATCAAACTTCAAGTCAGCTATATTCACTATGTTCCGTCAATGGTTTTCACGTACATCGCATGCAGGCCACCGTCCGCCACCTGTTCGATGCCAGAAACCGAAGCCTTTCCTCGATTTCCTCCACAGACCGCCAGAGCACCAGGACTCAGGCGGTCGCGCTAGCTCGGAAGGCCGGGCGATGGTTTTTCACGCAGGTAAACGCCACAGGTCCAACCTCCATCTACGGCAAGTTCTGCCCCGGAAATGTAAGAGGAGTCGTCACTGGCCAGAAAGAGGCTGGCGCGGGAGACTTCCTCCGGATGTCCTACCCGGCTCAGGGCGATCCCTGGAACCTTGACTCTTTGTTCTTCATTGAGCTCGGCAAAAGACTTCCTATCAGGATTGCTCATCGGGGTATCAATTAGACCGGGGTGAACCGAATTTACTCGGATACCAAACGGCCCCACCTCCATGGCCACGCATTTGGTCAGACCGCGGAGGCCCCATTTGCTGGCATTATAGGCTCCTGATCCGCAATTGCCGCGCAGCCCATTGACCGAAGAAATATTGACGATGGACCCCGTTCTCGCCACCTTCATGAAGGGAATCACAGCCTTCATACCCAGATAAGGTCCGATCAGGTTGATGTCGAGCAGTCTGTGGAAGGCCTCGTTGTTGGTTTCATCTATGTGGGCGGAGAAAAAGATGGCTGCGTTATTCACCAGAACGTCAATGCGGTTGTGTTGTGCGACTACGTCCCTGACCAAATCCTGCCAACTTGTCTCATCGGACACATCGAGGTGCCGATACGACGCCGCGTCGCCAAGAATAGTCGCAAGGGCTGCCCCCTCAGCATCAAGCACATCGACGATAACCACTTTAGCGCCTTCCTGGATAAAGACCTCCGCTGTCGCCCGGCCCATGCCGCCGACACCACCGGTCACAATAGCCACCTTGCCTTCGAGTTTCCCCATAAAACCTCCTTCACCCCATCTCTATAATGAAAAAATGACCTATCCCCAACACCATTCATGAACCAGCATGGATGCAATCTGTTTTCCTTCCCGGGGCGTCAGTATCGGCCAAGTTGAACATCTGCAGGCCCAGTTCACGCAGCTGGAACTTCTGAACCTTGCCCACCGCGGTCCGTGGCACATCGGTAATGAACTGCACATATTTGGGGATCTTGTATTTGCCGATCTTCCCCTCGCAAAAGGCAGTAATCTCCTGGGCCGTACACGCCTGCCCGTCTTTGAGCTGAATAAAGGTGCCGACCACCTCGCCCATGCGCCAATCAGGGAGCCCGACCACATACGCGGCGCCGACGGAGGGGTGTTCCATCAGAAAGTTTTCAATCTCCACCGGGTCGATGTTCAGTCCCCCCGACACAATGAGGTCTTTCAACCGCCCGGTAATCTTGTAATAGCCGTTCTCATCCACCACACCCAAATCCCCGGTTAAAAACCACCCCTCCGGATCCTTGGCCTTGGCAAATCCCTCCGGGTTGTTGTAGAAGCCCTGGGTCACGTTCCAGCCACGGGTAAGAATTTCTCCCTGCTGCCCGGGTGGGAGCGTTTGCCGGCTGACGACATCGACGATTTTGATCTCGCACTCGTCGTTGAATTTGGTGCCAACCGTATAGGCTACCAACTCCGGCGCATCGCCCACCACGGAAACGGTGGTCACCCCGGTGTTTTCAGTCATCCCGTAAGCGGCGAACAGGGTCATCCCGAACTTGTCCATGATTTCCCGGACCTGAGCGGGCATAAATGGCGCCCCGCCAATATCGCCAACCCGCATCGATCGAACCTTATCGCTGTTAAAATGGGGGTGGTGCAGCAGCATGGTATACATCGCCGGAGTCCCGCAAAAGACCGAAATTCCATGTCGTTCAATCCCGGCCAGGATCTCCTCGGGATCAAAGGTTTCGAAGATGGCAATCTTGGCTCCCGTCAACTCACTGAAGATCAAGACCGTGCACAACCCGAAGTTGGTAAAAAACGGGGTCCCACCAAGCAGAACATCATCCTGCTGCACGCCAAACCGTTCCCCGAACTTGCCAAAGACCCGGGTAAACTGGTAGTGGGTGGTCAATACTCCCTTGGGCACTCCGGTCGTACCGGAGGTGAACAGGAGCGTGCTCACATCGTGTGGCGATACGGCCGCCATCACCGCATACACCGTCTCGTCATCCAAGGTGCGACCCGAATCGAGGAATTCCTCATAGCGGTACATCCCCGGGTAATCGCGCTGCCCCAGGCAGATCACCGTCTTCAAAAAGGGAAGGTCAGGCAGGTTGACCTGCCCGGGGGGACAATGGGCCAACCCCGGGCACACGGCATGCATCAGTTCGACGAAGTCGATGCCAACCGCCTTGTCCATCATCACCAACGCATTGACCTCCCCCATGGACAAGATTTTCTTGAGCTCAGAAGTCTTGTAGCGGGTATTGATTGGCACCAGCCAGGCGCCGACGCAATTGATGGCGTTGCGGGCTACCACCCACTCCGGGATGTTGGTCATCATGATACCCACCCGATCGCCTTTTTTGATGCCGGCCTGCAAAAATGCCTTGGCCATTTTGAAAGACTGTTCCCGCAACTCCCGCCAGGTCAGAACGCGATCCTTGAATGCGATCGCCTCCTGGTCAGCGAATTTGTGGGCCGTCCGGTCCATGATCTGGGCCTGATTCAACAGAAGCAAGTCTTGTGTTGGCATAAATTCAGTATCCTTTTGATATTTTAATCTGGCCTTCTTTTTTATAGCTCACGCCCTAAACGTGCGCCGTCGTGGACGGCATGCAAGAGCTTCAACGGGTCGTCACAATCGCCGATGACATGGACGGAGCCTGTGACATCTTTGTAGGCTCGGGCCGAGGCCCGGTTGCCCTCAAAGCCTGTCATAGCAATCACAGTATCTATACCGATACTCTGGGTACGGCCGTCGCCGGTGACAATGGTCAATTCTGATGCGGATATTTTTTCATAGCTCTTGACACCGGGCAAAATGGTGACACCGCGGCTTGCCAACCGATTCAATAACCGGTTTTTCAAGGTGGAAACCATATCCTCACACAGGATTTTATTTTTGGCCACCAGGGTCACCTGACGCCCGTGGGCCGCCAGCAGATCGGCCAGCTGACAGGCGGTCATATCACCGCCGATAACGGCCACCCGCTTGCCAAAAATGATCGGGATACCTAGTGCTGTCAGCCGTTTACGATAGTTCAGTGTCAGCGGTCGCTGCAAAAGAATCTTGCCGGCCCCGATTAACAGCTTGCGCCACCCGGAACGAAGTGCAGGCCCGCCCTGATCACTGCCGCCGGACAGCATGCTCCGCAGGGCACTA
>JBAQPK010000219.1:0-10268 GCA_049305715.1 Desulfuromonadaceae bacterium
GAATCAGGGAGGTAATGGAGCTTATCCACCAGGTTGCTCCCACGCCGACAACGGTGCTCATCAGGGGTGAAACCGGCACCGGCAAGGAGCTGACCGCCCGGTCCATCCACCGCCAGAGCCAGCGAAACGACAAGCCGCTCATGACCGTCAACTGTACAACACTGACGGATTCTCTTCTCGAGAGTGAGCTGTTCGGCCACAAGAAGGGCTCCTTTACCGGGGCGATCGCCGACAAGAAGGGACTGTTCGAGGCGGCCAATGGCGGCACCATTTTTCTGGACGAAATCGGTGATATTACCCCCAAGCTGCAGGCCGAACTGCTCCGGATTCTGGATATGGGGGAGGTGAGGCCGGTAGGGAGCGTTGCCGCCAAAAAGGTGGATGTGCGCCTGATAGCGGCCACCAACAAGGATCTTGAACTGGGGGTGCGGGATGGGTGGTTCCGTGAGGATCTGTATTATCGCCTGAATGTGTTCTGCATAGAGTTGCCGCCGCTGCGGGAACGCGCAGAGTCCGTGCCGGAGCTGGCCAGCCATTTTCTCGACAAGGCCCGGAAAAAGCTGAACAAAACAATCGCCGGCATCGAGGACCGTGCTGTAAAAGCCATGCAGCACTACCCCTGGCCCGGGAATATCCGCGAAATGCAGAATGTCATCGAACGGAGCGCCGTCCTGGTCAAAGACGGCGTTATCCGGCTGGAAAATTTACCGACTATTTTTATCGATACCTACGAATCCTGCCTCGACATGGATGTCAATCGCCGGCGGGTCTCATTCAAGGCGGAGCGCGAACTGCAAGTCGCCCGTACCGAGAAGAATATCATCGTGCGCTATCTCGAAGAGAGTGACGGAAACGTGGCCAAAGCCGCCCGCACCGCGAATATTCCCCGGCGAACCTTCTACCGTCTCCTCGAAAAGCACGGCATCGAAGTTGTCCGCCGTTCAAAATCCGCCCCCTGTTAGTCCACATTTCCCTTTAGGGAACCTCTCCGAGGCAGGCACGGAACCTGTTTCAAAATAGTGTATACTTTTGACCATCTGTGCGCCAGTTTTGGCACACGTTTTATATCATAAACCAACCGGCTCCATTACGTCCTGTTGTAACATTTCGTATTTTATGATATTTATTTTATTAGTCATACTTGGCATGCTATTGGCTAGTGTATACGGCATATTCGTTCATGCGAACTCGAAAAACAAATCTATAATAAAACAGAGAGGTGTACTGCCATGGGAAGAATGAGAGAAAATCCGCGTTACAATGTCATTTCAATGAGGGTGAGCGACGAAGAGCGTGATCATCTGGAAAATCTGATGAAAACGACTCACAAAAGCATTTCGGATATCATGCGCGAGGCGATGGAGTATTTTTCTGCCCGCTACGAGCAGGACGAAGCGGGCCGCAAGGCGGCATAGTCACCCATTACGTTGCTGTTTAAACGGAGAGAGGCGAGGATTTACACCCTCGCCTCTCTCCGTTTACGTCAGTTACATGCGGTTCAGTTGATGGTGATTTCAAACTGTTCCTGATGGAACCCCGGTTTGGCACGTACCGTGATCCTTTTTTTGAATTTCTTTTCCAGCTCTTCAAGCCCGCGGCGCTCCTCGTCATAGAGGAGGTCGGCGACCTGGGGATGAACCGTCACCGTTGCCTTGGTGCCGCGGATATCAAGCATTTCACGCCGCAGTTCACGGAAGATTTCATGACAGACGGTTATTTTTGACTTGATGTAGCCGCGCCCTTCACAGTAGCTGCACGGTTCACACATCATGCGGCTGATATTTTCACGCACCCGCTTCCTGGTCATCTCCACCAGTCCGAGCTCGGATATTTTCAAGATATTGGTCTTCGACTTATCAGCTTTCAGAGCCTCTTCCAGCGCCCCATAGACCTTCTCGCGATTGACCTCTTTTTCCATGTCGATAAAGTCAATGATGATGATTCCGCCGATGTTCCGCAAACGGAGCTGATACGCGATCTCCTTGACCGCCTCCAGATTGGTCTTCAAGATGGTGTCTTCCAGGTTGTGTTTGCCCACAAAACGGCCGGTATTGACATCGACGGCGCTCAAGGCCTCGGTCTGTTCGATGATGATATAGCCGCCCGACTTGAGCCAGACCTTTCTCCCCAGAGCGCGGCTTATTTCAACTTCCAGGCCGTAATGATCAAAGATCGGTTCTTCTTCGTCATACAGTTCGATCGTGTATTTCATCTTTGACGCAAAAGTCGAAATGAAATGTACGATCCGGTCGTAATCAACCTGGCTATCGACAACAATTTTATCGACCTGTTCGGTAACGATATCGCGCACCACTTTCTGGACGACATCAAGATCCGAATGGAGCAGCGACGGCACCGCGCCCTTCGCCTGACGGCTGGAGATATCCTCCCACAGGGTGGTCAGGTACTGCATATCGGCGATCAGATCCTCTTCGCTCTTTCCTTCCGAAACGGTCCTGACAATGTAACCGGACCCCGGCTTCTTGAGACGCTCGACGATCTCCCGCAGCCGCTCGCGCTCGGCTTCGTCCTCTATCCGCCGTGAAATGCCGATATGGTCAACCGTCGGCATATAGACCAGATGCCGTCCCGGCAGGGAAATATGAGAGGTTATGCGGGCGCCCTTGGTGCCGAGCGGCTCCTTGGATATCTGCACCAGCAGCTCCTGCCCCTCCTGCAGCAGATCCTCAATCGGATGGAGCGGACGGAACTCGGGGCGGTCATTGCTGTCAGACTCTTCAACCGTCTCTTCAACGGGCTCATCATCCTTTTTGCTGCCGGCATACAGCAGCGATTCATACTCCTCGATAGCATCGAACACATCGGCAACATAGAGGAAAGCGGCCTTCTCCAGGCCGATATCCACGAAAGCGGCCTGCATTCCAGGCAGGACGCGAATGACGCGCCCCTTGTAAATATTGCCCACTATTCCCTTTTCTCGGCTCCGTTCGATATACAGTTCGGCGATGGTGCCGTTCTCAATCAGCGCGATGCGGGTTTCGTGGGAAGCGGCATTAATAACTAATTCAGCTCCCATGGTGATTTTCTCCGTTTATATGAAATGTAATTGTTCGTAATTTATTGTCGGATAAAGATGACTTCCAGCTTCTCAACCTGGATGTCATCACCCTGAAGCTCCCCATTGCCGGTTATGGCCCGGGCAAACTCTACCGGCTTGCCTCTCCTGGCGACCAGCTCCACCGCCTGCCCGTCAGCAGAGAGTGAAAGCGTTTCTCCCCTCAGGTCGACCGTTGTGGTCTGCCCCTTCTTGGTCCGCTGGATCGCAAAGGCTTCATGTGCCAAAAACTGCACACACTGTTTCGACAGCTCGGCCGGATCGGCACCGGCAACCGTTATCCGATAGCGGGTGGAGTCAATCAGGGTCGAGATGGATGGCGATTTGGCGTCAACCTCCTCCGCCTCCAGAATCCGCAGCCCTTCAGGCAGCACCCCGTTGAGACGTTCCTGAACCTCCAGCGGCGATATGCCGGAAACGACGAACATATCCATGTACTCCGCCTGCGACTCGACCCCCACCGATGTTGCCGTTCCGAATGAGAAGCGGGGATGCGGGTGAAAACCGAGCGAAAAGAGAATCGGAACCCCTCCTCTGCTGACGGCGCGGGTAAAGACGGTGATCAGTTCGAGGTGGCTCAAATAGCGCATGACCCCGACCTTGGAAAATCTGAGGCGCATCCGGGCGGCGGCCGGCTCTTCAGACGGGATGTCCGGTCGTGGCGGCAGGGCTGCCTGCGGGGAAATACGGTTTGTCACAACAGTGAAATCACAGACGCCACAGGCGCTGCAGCTGCCGCCACGACAATCCTTCGTCTCCCCCTCCGCAAGGGCCTGTTCACGCTCGGCCAGCAAGAATTCGCGGGTCACGCCGCAGTCAAGGTGGTCCCACGGCAGGATTTCATCCAGCTCCCGGCGGCGCAGATACCATTCCGGCTCGACAGCGCAATCGGCAAAAGCCTGCAGCCAGCGCTCCAGGGAAAAATGCTCGCGCCAGCCGTCAAAGCGGCACCCGAGTTCGACGGCACGGATCAGGACCGGGGCCAGACGCCGGTCTCCGCGGGCAAAGACCCCTTCCATGAACGATAGCGGCGCATCCTGCCATTTGAATTTAAGCTTGCGCTTTTTGAGGTCGCAGTGGAGCTGATACTGGAGTTCGGTGGTTTCCAGGGTGGAAATCTGCGGCTCCCACTGGAATGGCGTATGTGCCTTCGGCACGAACGTGCTGACGGCAACATTGACATCGCCGGAAACACCGCTCCCTTTGGCCTGGTCCTTGACCTTGCGCGCCAGCGTCGCGATCTGGGCAACATCGTCAGCCGTTTCACCCGGCAACCCGATCATGAAGTAGAGCTTGATCAGGCGCCAACCGGCCTGGTAGATTGCAGCAGCCCCGACAACCAGATCTGCCTCGGTAATCCCTTTGTTGATGACCCGCCGCATCCGGTCACTCCCCGCCTCGGGAGCCAGGGTAAATCCGGTCTTGCGCACTTTCTTGATCTCGTCGATCAGTTCATCGGACAGGCTCCCGACCCGCAGGGAGGGAAGCGAAACCGCCACCCGATCCTCGGCATAGCGCGCCATCAGCTCGGTCACCAGCGGGGTTACGCAGGAATAATCGCCGGTCGAGAGCGACAGCAGCGATATTTCATCATAACCGGTGGCTTTGAGCGATTTTTCCACAAGGTTCAGGATCGTTTCCGGAGAGCGCTCGCGCAACGGGCGGTACACATATCCGGCCTGACAAAAACGGCAGCCGCGGGTGCAGCCGCGGGCGATCTCCACCGCAACCCGGTCATGGATCGTCTTCATAAACGGAACAACCGGGGAATCGGGATAGGGGGCCGCATCGAGATCCGCAAGGAAGCGGCGGCGGACTGACGTATAGCCGGGCTTGAGAGGGGTAACCGCCGACAGGGTCCGGTCGGGAGCGTACTGCGGCTCAAAGAAAGAAGGGATGTATACCCCTTCAATGGCGGAGAGGCGCTCTAGCAGCCCGGCTTTGTTCTCCCCCGACTTTTTTGATTCCAGCACCGCCCGGGCGATTTCCAGCACAGCCTCCTCGCCATCCCCCAGCAGCACCGCATCAAAGAAGGGCGCCAGCGGTTCCGGATTATACGCGCAGGGGCCTCCGGCAATGACCAGCGGAAAGCGTTCCGCCCGGTCGCTCGCCAGGAGCGGAATACCGCCCAGACGGAGCATGGATAGTATATTCGTATAAGAAAGTTCGTACTGCAGGGTGAAGCCGATGATATCGCAGGCGGCCAAGGGGGTGGCGGTTTCAAGCGTCGCCAGCGGCGCACCCGCGGCACGCATCTGCGCTTCCATGTCCGGCCAGGGGGCAAAAACACGTTCCGCGGCAATCCCTTCGGCCTCATTGAGGAGGTGATACAGAATCTTCAGCCCGAGGTGGCTCATGCCGACTTCATACACATCAGGGAAAGCAAGGGCAAAGCGCAGATCGGCAGCATCCTTGCGGATGGAGCCCATTTCGCCCCCCATATAGCGGGCAGGTTTTTCAACAGCGAGAAGATTCATTAGTAAATTCAGTTCTTAAACAGGATTTAGAAGGTCTGGAACTATAGCAAATTGGTCAGGTCTATGCAAGGGAAATAGCTGTTTTTAGGACTTTTTGACTGGAGATGCTGCCGACCCTTGCGCTTTTCAGCGATGGTGACTATTATTGAGTTATCCGACGTAATCGGGATAGTGAACGTCGTACGAGGTCGCTATGAACACACTGAAAACTACATTACTGATGGCCACCCTGACGGTACTTCTCGTGCTGATCGGCGGCGCAATCGGCGGCAGGGGGGGGATGACAGCCGCCTTTCTGCTGGCTGGCGGGATGAACTTCTTTTCCTACTGGTTCTCCGACAAGATCGTGCTCCGGATGTATGGAGCACAACCGATCGAGGAAGGGGACAATCCGCGCTTCTACGGGATCGTGCGAAGCCTTGCCGGACGGGCGGGCCTGCCGATGCCGAAAGTGTATATCATCCAGGATGACAGCCCGAACGCCTTTGCAACCGGACGCAACCCGGACCACGCCGCGGTCGCGGCCACAACCGGTATCATGCGGCTCCTCACCGATGAGGAACTGGCCGGCGTCATGGCCCATGAACTGGGACACGTCAAGAATCGCGATATTCTGATCTCCACAATTGCAGCCACCTTCGCCGGCGCAATCACCTATCTGGCCCATATGGCACAGTGGGGCGCCATGTTCGGCGGCGGACGGGGAGACGACGACGAGGGAGGGGGCGTCTTCGGCATGCTCTTCATGGCAATTCTGGCACCGGTTGCCGCCATGCTGGTGCAAATGGCCATCTCCCGCTCGCGCGAATTCGGTGCCGACGCCGCCGGAGCGCACATCAGCGGCAATCCGCTCTCCCTGGCCCGGGCGCTGCAGAAACTGGAATTGGGGAGTCAGCAGATTCCGATGAACGCAAATGCCGCCACCGCCCATATGTTCATCGTCAACCCGCTGACCGGCGGCGGAATGATGTCACTTTTCTCCACTCATCCCCCTATTCCGGAACGTGTCCACCGACTGGAAGATATATCGAGGACACATGATTATTAGACGTGCCGAGAAAGGCACCTCCACTGCAAACCCCCGTCAAGCCGCCTGCGATACCCTTCTGCGCATCAGAAAAGAGGGAGGTTTCGCCGACCGGCTGATCGACATCAAACTTTCGAGCGGCGTATTGAGCGGACCGGACCGGGGGCTGTACGCCGAGCTGGTATTCGGCGTGCTGCGGCGACAGGGAACTCTGGACCATATCCTCCAGCAGCTGCTTGAAAAACCTATGATCGAGCTTGATCCGCTGGCGCTGGTCATTCTGCGGATCGGCCTCTACCAACTGACCTGCCTCGATCGTATTCCCGAGTCGGCCGCCGTCAACGAATCGGTAAACCTGGCAAAGCTGATCACACCGGGAACCAGCGGACTGATCAATGCCGTCCTGAGAAACTATCTCAGGAGGCGTGATACGATCGTCTTTCCCGACCTTGCCGACAAACCGGCGGCGGCGATAGCGGCCCGGCATTCGCAGCCGGAATGGCTGGCTGAGCAATGGATAGAGCAACTCGGTGCAGCCGAGGCGCAGCAGCTGGCGGAGGCTTCTTCGCAGCAGCCCCCGCTGACGTTGCGGGTCAACACGCTCCGCTCCGACCGCGACCATCTGCTGCGAGAGTTTGAAAACCAGGGCATTGAAGCGGTTCCCTGCCGCTTCTCACCGGACGGCATCGCGCTTACCGGGCGCCACATGGTCAGTGCCCTTCCCGGTTTTGAGGCCGGCCTGTTCGCCGTGCAGGATGAGGCGTCGCAACTGGCGGGGCGGCTGCTGGGCGCCGAACCGGGCGAACGGATCTGGGACGCCTGCTGCGCTCCCGGCGGGAAAACCTGCCACATCGCCCAGCTGATGGATGACCGTGGCGAATTGATCGCTACCGACATCTCCCGTTCGAAATTGACGCTGGTGCAGGACAGCCTCCGGCGGCTCGGCATCAACTCCGTTTCAACGGCGGTTGCCGACCTGCATCAGCCCGACACCTTTCCTGCCGGCTATTTTGACCGCATCCTGCTGGATGCTCCCTGTTCAGGTCTCGGGGTTATCCGCCGGAATCCGGAAGCAAAATGGCGGCTCTTTTCCGGCGATATCACCCGTCTGGCCGCCGTGCAGAAAACCCTGCTCAAGAATGCCGCGGCCAAATTGAAGCCGGGGGGGACGCTGCTCTATTCAACCTGTTCAACATCGGAAGCTGAAAATGAGCAGGTAGTGGAGGATTTTCTTTTGCGCCACCCCGGCTTCGTGCTGGAAAACCTGAAAGACCACTTTCCCGAATGGAGCCGGCTGATCGAGTTTTACGGCATGTTCAGGGTCTGGCCGCACCGCCACGGCATGGACGGTTTCTTCGCCGCACGAATCAGACGCATACAATAAGAATCAGGGAGTTCCTGCATGAAAAAAATTGCCCCATCCATCCTGTCCGCCGACTTTTCGCGTCTTGGCGATGAAATCCGGGCCGTCGAAGCGGCCGGCGCCGACTACATCCATATTGACGTCATGGACGGGCATTTCGTCCCCAACATCACGATCGGCCCGCTGATCGTCGAAGCCGCCCGCAGGGTGACGACCCTGCCGCTGGATGTGCATCTGATGATCGAGAGTCCCGATCGGTATATCCCCGATTTTGCCGCCGCCGGCGCCGATATCATCGTCGTGCACGCCGAAGCGACCAACCATCTGCATCGCAGCATTCAGCTGATCAAGACCTTCGGGAAGAGAGCCGGTGTTTCCCTCAACCCGGCCACACCGCTGAATGTTCTCGATTACATAATCGATGACCTGGATCTGGTGCTGCTGATGACTGTCAATCCCGGGTTTGGCGGCCAGAACTTCATTGAAGCCTGCCTGCCGAAGATCCATTCATTGCGGGCGATGCTCGACCGGCGCGGTTCCGAGGCGGAACTGGAAGTTGACGGCGGGGTCAAGCCGGCCAATATTGCCCGGATTTCCCATGCCGGGGCGGACGTTTTTGTCGCCGGCAGCGCCGTCTTCGGCGCGCCTGATTATGCGGCCGAAATTTCGGCGATGAAGCGTCTGGCTCAGGAGCCGCTGCTCTGATTTTATCCGGATTTTCGCAGAGATAGCCGTTTTAATGATTGAGTTTAGAGGCCGGTTAGGCTACAGTTTCACGTTATGTCCTCCAGCGTACTAATCATAGACGATTCAATTACCGTCCGGGAACAGATTATCAGGACTATCGAATCGTTTTCTCTCTTTACCCGCTATTACGAAGCAGAGGACGGCCTGGAAGGGTTTAAAAAGCTGCTCTCGTCTCCCGTTGACATCATTTTGTGCGATCTGGAGATGCCGCGCATCGATGGTTTTAAATTCCTCAGCATGCTTAAAGCGCGGCCGGATCTCCAGGATATCCCGGTTATCATCCTGACCGGCATGGACGACCGGGAGCGCAAGATCAAGGGGCTTGAGCTGGGCGCCAGCGACTACATCACCAAGCCGTTTGACCGTGAAGAGCTGGTCGCCCGGGTTAAAGTTCACCTTAAAATAAAAAAACTGCAGGATGAGCTTAAGCGCTCCAACGAACTGCTGCTGGAGCTTTCCAACACCGATCATCTGACCGGACTCTTTAACCGTCGCTTCATGATGGAAGCGCTGTATAAAGAGGTGCATCGCAGCATTCGCAAGGGGGGGGATCTGTCCCTGATCCTGCTCGACATCGACCATTTCAAGCGGGTTAACGACAATTTCGGCCATCTTCAGGGGGATGTCGTGCTGCAGATGATGGCCTTGCTGCTGCAGAAGGAGTTGCGCAGCTATGACTGTGCCGCCCGCTACGGCGGCGAGGAATTTGTCGCCATCCTGCCGGATTCGTCTTTGGAAGAATCCCTTTCCGTGGCGGAGCGGATCCGTCTTGCGGTTCAGGGCACCAGGTTCGGCTGCCCGCTTGACAAACTCTGTCTGACCATAAGTCTGGGGGTTGCCAGTTTTTCCAGGGAGCACTCCCCTACCGTCGATGGCTTTATCAAAATGGCTGACGATGCCCTGTATCGGGCCAAAGCCAATGGCAGAAACCGGGTTGAATTCCATGATCCGGAAAAAGCGGAAATTCCCACCTCCGGTGCCCCCCCAATCAACTAGTCAGCAGACTCGGGGCTCAAACGCCATCTGCCTCCAGCCTGTTCGCCCCTGAAGGCTGGTGGCGCTTTTATATTCACAGTGCAAAGGATAGATGATGAACATATATTTCAGGTTTTTCACGGCATGCATCCTCGTGCTCTGCAGCACTCTGGCCGCCTTGGCAGCCCCATTCGGTAGAATTGACGCTCCGCAACTTTCCGAGCGCTGGTTCGGCATTTATGTAAACAGCGAACGGGTCGGATTCTACCGGCAACGGATCGACAAGACCGGGGACGGCTACCGGATCGAGGGGAACGGAAGCGTCCGGATGAAAGTAATGAGCTTCTCCAAAGAAGCATCAACGCGTGAAACATACCTGGTTTCAAAAAACCTGGCGCTCAGGTCCTTTGATGTTGATCAGACCATCAACGGTTCATCGCCGCACGTCAGCGGCAAGGTCAGCGGCAATGCCATCCATATGAAAAGTGACGTGCATGGCACCATAACCGATAAAATAATCAAAATCAAAGGCGAGGTCTATCCCGGCCCCGCTCTTAATTTTTATCCGCTGATGCGTACGGTAGCTGCCGGGTCGTCGTATAA
>JBAQPK010000220.1:0-7655 GCA_049305715.1 Desulfuromonadaceae bacterium
CTCTGCGTTATTTAAACGGCCGCAATTCCAAAGAACAGAACCATGAAGAGTTCGTTGGAAATGAAATGAAATGAAAGCTCACCTATAAAGGGAGCGCTGTTAAATGATTGATAACCGGCCGGGTCCAGATTTGCCCAGACAACGGCAAGAACGACCCCTGCCAGCAATGGTACTGAAAACTCCCTCAGCATGTTAAGGTGGTGCCTCATGAAATTTGTTCCTTTATAAAACCTGAAATATTATGAATAAAAAAAGGGGATGGCCGAAGCCATCCCCACTATATATACAATCAACAGAAATTCAAGGCATCAGGCCAGAATCGGCATAAATGCGTTAACGAAACTGTTTTCTGCAGAAACACAGAAAACAGTTTCTAACTTACTAATGTTCGATCGCCTTGGCCATGCCGAGGCCGGTGTTCTGACGGACATACACCTCGTCGAACATCTCTTCGGATCGCCTGTTGGGGAACATCAGTGCCCCTATGATGGCGGCAAGGAAACCGAGCGGGATGGAGATGATACCCGGGTTCTTCAGCTTCAGGATCGGCTCGCTGAGGCCCATGATGGACTTGCCGTCCTTGCCCAACACGTCTTTCTGTGCCTTGGCAAGGGCCTTGGTGTCTTTTTCAGTCAGTTCCTGTCCGGATGCCTGCTTTTTCTCCATGGCGACGATGATCTTCTCGGCGCCGGCAGCAACCAGTTTCGGATAGGTCATGTTAGGTGAAACCATGACCAGGCCGATGGAGGCGATCGTGCCGACCACCAGGCCGGAGATGACACCGGCGGTGTTGAACTTGCGCCAGAACAAGGAGAGCACGACGACCGGCAGGTTGCCGGAGGAGGCCACGGCGAAGGCCAGGGCAACCAGGTGGGCGACGTTGGCTTTCTCGGCCATCAGCCCGATCATGATGCCGACAGCGCCGACAACCAGCGAGGTGATGCGGGCAGCCATGACCTGCTCATGCTGGTCGGCATGGCCGTCCTTGATGACGTTGACATAGATGTCGTGGGCGATGGCGGCCGAGGCGGCCAGAACCAGACCGGAGACAACCGCCAGGATGGTGGCGAAGGCGACCGAGCAGAGGAAGGCCAGGAAAAGGTCGCCGAGGATCGGGTGGATATCGGCGCCCAGCTGCTGTGCCAGCATCAGGGTAGCCATGTTGCCGCCCGGGTCAACCGAGATGATACCCTGGGGGGTCAGGTTGATGGCGGCGCCGAAACCCAGGAGAGTGGTCAGGACGTAGAAGCCGCCGATGATGAACATCGCGATGATAACGGACTTGCGTGCAGCCTGTGCGGTCGGCACGGTAAAGAAGCGCATCAGGATGTGCGGCATGCCGGCGGTACCAAGAACCAGGGCCATGCCGAGGGAGATCTGGTCGAGCGGCGCCTTCATGAAGAGGCCCGGCTCAAGGAAACGCTGACCGGCATCGATACCGTTCAGTACCACACCATCCTTCAACACCAGTTTGGAGACGTGGTCCTGGATGTCGGGGCTGCCCACGATCTGGTCGAAGAAGAAGATCGGATTGAAACCGGCCTTGGCCAGAACGAGGAATGACAGCAGGAAGGCGCCCGACATCAGCAGGCCGGCCTTGATGATCTGGACCCAGGTGGTGGCGGTCATGCCGCCGAAGACGACGTAGCCGACCATCAGGATACCGACGCCGATGATGGCGGTTTTGTACGGTACGCCGACCAGCAGAGCCATCAGCTTGCCTGCGCCGACCATCTGGGCGGTCAGGTAGAAGGTGGAGACGGCAACTGTCGCAACGGCTGCTACGGCACGGACCGGCTTGGGATCGGTACGGAAGGAGAGAATATCCCCCAGGGTGTACTTGCCGGCGTTACGGCACGGTTCGGCCACGATCAGCAGCACCGTGATATAGGCCACCAGCCAGCCGACGGAGTACATGAACCCGTCATAACCGTACAGCGAGATCATCCCGGAAATACCGAGGAAGGAAGCAGCCGACATGTAGTCCCCCGCAATGGCCCAGCCGTTCTGGGTTCCAGTGATGCCGCCGCCGGCGGCATAGAAGTCAGCCGTGGTCTTGGTCTGCTTGGCGGCCCAGACGACAACGGCCAGGGTGATGCCGATGATGACGGCGAACATGGAGAGGGTGATGGCCTTGTTGGCCTTCAGCTCTCTCTTTTTGGTCAGTGGCGCTGCGGCTGCAGGGGCAGGTGTCGCGGCGCCGGGTGCGGCTACTACAGGTGCGCCGGGAGTGGCCGGTGCGGTGGCGACAGGGGCTGCGCCAGCAGCGGAGGGAGCGTTCTTCGGCTCTTCAGCAAAGGCGGCTGCGGCAAGTGTGAAGGTTAAACCGGCGGCGATGATGATATTCTTGAATGTCATGTCGTATCCTCCTTTTCTAAAGATGAAGTTCGTCGATAAGTTCTCTGGTCAACCGGTCAAAATCCTTGTTGGCCACGTGGGCATAGTAGAGCGCCAGCGCCCAGGAAACAAAAAACTGGGAGAGGGCGAATACATAGCCGAAGTTGATGACACCGATCATCTTGATCTTGAACAGACCGGGTGCGTATGCCGCTCCGATAGGGAGCAGGAAGTAGTAGACGCTTGAGAAGATCCACCAGCCGAAAAGAAATGCCTGTTTTTTGTGATGTAACTCTACGAACTTCGGGTTCTTCGCGATTGCTGCCCAATCGTACTGTTTTTCTGCCATGAGTTACTCCTTTCTTGTTTGCGTACACGAATTTACTGCTGCTGAGCTGCTGCTGTCCCCTTTCTGTTTATTTGAGTAATACTGGTTGTTTAACCGCCACACAACTGAATTCGGGAGTAAATAGACCCACGTTTACTTTTATAATTAACTCATCGCTTCAATCGGGCAGTAAAAACAATTCTAGTAAACTGTATACGGCCAGTAATAAAATTTATATTTGACTAAAATCAAGAGGCAGGTAAAATTGAACATGTAAATTTAATAACCAAATAAACAGGGTGGTTACGAGACTGTTGCGGAAATAAAACAAAGCATTTTCCTGAAAGACCGCGTATACATATCATCAATGAATTGATAATAGCAACACAAAAATGCTCAAAATGTAAACTGCGTTCTATTATATAAGAAGTATATGAATTAACCGTGTACCCGGTAGCTGAAGAACACTATTCTGTTTTATAAAAAATATCGACGGGAGTGCTACGAGGTGAGAATCCGTCAGATAGCAAGGGCGGTTCAGAAGATCAGATACTGTTGACGTGTCTTTTAAATATGGTATAAACGGTACGAGCAGGACGGAAACAAAAAAATAAAAATAAGTATTGACATCGATTTAAATGTGAGGTAAAAAGTTCTTCTTTTTCGAGCCGCTAGCTCAGTCGGTAGAGCACCTGACTTTTAAACAGGTGGTCGTTGGTTCGACCCCAACGCGGCTCACCAAACATTACAGGGAGTTACGATCTGATCGTAACTCCCTTTTTGTTGTCTTCTTTACCACGGCGGTCCAGTGGCGGTCCACTGAATTACATGTACTGGCGCAACAGGTTTTTTAGTAACATGCACAACGTTTTTTTGCAAAACTCGATGATATCAGTTATATACGCAAAAGGCGCAACTCCAGCGAGTTAGCGGCCTGTACCCCTATTAGCATATTTATCTTCACTGAAACCACATATGCTGACGCCATAAATGGCGTTTCAATCCGTTATAAATCCCCTTTTATATCTGCTTTGCTCATCGGTTAGGCCTCTCATTTACATTTTTTTGAACAGCCCTCCAGCCAGTTTGTCAAAGTCAAACTTCTGCTTGTCCCATATCTTATTGCCGGCACGTTTGGGATTTTCCCTATAGAACTGGTTTCTCTCCTCAAAGTGCCGGGCTATAGCCGCTTGCATGTCGTGAGGCGTGGCATAATCACTGTTACAGATCACGGCCTTTTTCATGCCACCGAATACTGATTCGATGACGTTCAGAAACTGTGAGTTCGAGGGTATCAAGGCCGTTAAATTGAATCCATGCCGTGATTCTTCTGGCGAATCTGCCGTTGTTCTGGATTGTCCGGGCGATATCTTCCATGCCGATCAGGATCACCGGTGAACCGGTTTCGTCGTAAACGTCACGAAGCGCGTCAAGCATTTCAGTCTGACGAAACAGGTAATCTGCTTCGTCAACGAATATCGGACGTTTACCGCCGCGCAGCTTGTCGAAACACCAGTCCATCATGGGGGCACGCCGGTTGCCGGGTGTGCCTCCCAGTTCACGCACCAGAGTTTGCAGCATGCTGGTGACAGTCCAGCCCGCGTTTGCCCGCAGATAGACGCCGTCCGTTTCATTGGCACTGTGAGCAATGATCGTGGTTTTGCCTTCACCCGGCTTGCCCCACAAAAGCCCCATGCCCTCTACTCCCAAGGGCCGGTCACGCAATTCACGCAATGCCGTTTGGAAGCGCCGTACATTTTTGGTACTTGCCAATTTGTGTTTCATTCGGTAGTATTCCTCCATCCAAGTTGATAGGACGCTCAGCGTCCGAAATGAGCCGTGTTACAGCACGGCTTTTTTATTGCCCAACCGCCTGCTCTGCCTGCTGCCAGTGTTTCAAAAGATACGGATCATCGGCGAACCGGCCCGTTTGCTTGCCGGTCGTCACGTAGTGCTCATAAGTACGCAGCCAGTCAATTTCCACCTCATCAGCCTTGCCCTGATTCATCCGTTTGCGCACGTCTTCAGATATCTCGTATTGATCGGCAAAAAGCCGTTGCTTGCGCCGATGTTCCAGATGGACAACCTTTTGAGCTTCGCGGGCTTCCGACTCCAATACTTCGGGCGGCAGTTCAATAATGCCGTTCAAGGCGGGGTTCGCGGCCCGGCGTGTGCGCTCGTCAACAGCAAGCGCGGCTTGCTCAAGAGCTGGCGTGGTGTATTCGGTGGATTGTTTCGGGAATTCGCAAAATTTGGCGGCCTGTTCTTCGCGGTCTTGCAAGATTTCTTCGGCAATGCCGTCGACCTTTGTCCGCTTCACCATTTCCTTGTGATTACGCCGCGATTCAGTCAGCAAGGCTTTTTGCCGCTGCTTGGTATGGCTGGCCAGCTCGGCATTGCTGATGCCGTGCCACGTTGGGTCAGTGGCAACGCACAGGAAAGAGCCGTCCGCCTGGAAGATGGTTGCGTGTCCAAGATCAGTGACGTCAATCAGCACCCGTACCCGTTCACCCTCGTGTCCGGCAAATTCGGCGGCCTTGTACCATAATTTTGCCAGGCCGAAGGTGACTTCACACCCCTTTTTCGTGATGACGCGCCAACCATCGTTTGAAGGAGCCGGGGACAAGAGCACGTCAAGAGCATGTTCGTTGCTGATCCGCTTGACAGGTTCCGTCCAGCTTCTGACTTTAGCCAGGGGAGACATGCCGAGGCTGCTGTGAATTTCGGTGTGGTACATCGCTTCACACCAACGATCCAGTACGGTTTGAAGTTCAGAAGAGGTCATTTTGATTTCTACGGTTTCACCCCGCGTCATCAGACGCTTGGCAAACGATTTTCGGGACTCGATGGCCTTACGCTCTGCCACGGAATGACCTATATAGCCGTCCAGCAAAGGAAGGATGCCATGGGACATCAAGCCCAGTGCTCTCTCGATATGTGGTTTGGATTCCGGAGTGAACGGCGGACACAGATGATGATCGGCACCGAGAAAATCAAGCACCCGCTCCATATAGAAACTTGTATAATCTGCGCCATTATCTGTGCGGAATTCTTCCTCAACCATGCCCCAATCGAGAATGCAGCGTCTGAGCAACATGCCGATGGCCACTGACTTGGAAGTCGGAGAAACGAGCATCTTAAACCGACGCGACCACACATCAATGATGCCGATGATGCAGGCGCGTCCGTCTGAACACATGATATCTGCTGGAGTGCTGTCCGCTTCCCATCGTTGATTAAGCCTTGTTACATTCTCCGAAGCATCGCCGAAGGCGAACATGTAGCGGTTTTTCCACTGATCCGGATTGGTCAGATATAGGTACAGGCTCTCATGGGATGCTTTCCAGTTATCCAGAAACCGGCCTACTGTTGAGCGATTGGGAAGCGCTTCGCCCTTGAACCGCACGGCCATTGCTTTGCAGATGGTGCGAACGGATACGCCCGGCTTTTCGGTCTTCATAGATACGGTCAGTTCTTGCATGGCCACAGATAGGCAGGTTTGCCCTTTTTTGTCCGAACGGAGGCTTAAATTTGCCAGACCATACAAGCCGCTGGTTTCGTAATCTCTTTTCCATCCCATGATTGATTGATACGTCAGCTTGCGCTTAACCCGTGGATCAAGGCCCTCCGCCAGCTCATGCGGCATTTCGATCTGGCCGGTGACAAATGCTGTGCAAAAATCCTCGACGCCTTTGGTTGACCAGCATTTCACGCCGTTCTTTGTCCGCCCTTCATAGCCTTTGGCAGCCAGGAATGCTTTGCAGGCATCCAGGATGAATGCTTTTGCGTTCGCGGATTGTTTGAGAGGTTCCGGAAGCTCCATGAACATGGCAAGGCCCTGCTGTTGCCGCTGTTTGGTGTCTTCAAGTTCCTGAAGTTCTTTTTCCTTCAGCTTGCGAGCGGCTTCGATACCGGCAAGGGCGGCGGGGCTGGTGAGTTTGGGGCGTTCAGGTGGGGCGGTGGCTATGTCCTGATTATGCTTGTCGTGTTCAGCTATTTCGTATGCAACAATAGCCATCTGAATTTTGGCAGGCAGATCAACGGTAATAAAGAAATCTGCATCATTGCCGGTTTCGTCTTTTCGTGTTTCTTTCGGCAGGCCGTCGAGTTTGCGGCGTAACGCTCTTTTGGGGTCTTTGCCAGCAACGCCTAAAATTTCTACCAGCTCAGAGATTTTATAGGCGTCTTTGACCGTGGCGTCGCTCATTGCTTCGCCTCCAACGCTTCAAGGAGAGCAACCTTCTTGCGGATTTCCCGTTGTCTGGCTTTCAGTGCCTCTTCTTCTTTGCGGATATCTGCCCGGAGAGCGTCAGCCCCGTTTACCGTAAAAACGCCTGTTGCCTCGTTCAAGATCGTTATGGAGTCGTTGGAGTTGGTGACAATACAGAAGGCGGGAATATATTCGGCCGGCATGCGGTGCGGGTGACTGATGGCAGTCCAGTTGTTGACCATGCCAACAGTGATTTCAATCCCAAGCAATTCCGTCATTTCGTCGGCCATGGTTTCCCGGCTTTTTGGAGCCTGCCGGATTGCCTGCTTTATTGCTGCATTCAATCGAGCGGATATGTTGAGCCTGCCAGGCTGAACGGAGACGCGCTCGTCACGTTCCCGCTGCAACAGATCAAACAAGCCCATCTGTCGGGTATCTGAGACTAAACTATCTTTTCGCTTAGTCATTGAAGCGCCCCCGCTTTTCTGATAGAACAGAACACATCAGGCCGCTTTGCCCCATACATCGTCGAAAGTCATGTTTAGGGAATCGGCAACGGCCTGCTGGACACGACGGCTTTTCTTCCGGCCGGACAAAACATGACCGACGCCGGAATCTGTTATGCCAAGTTTGATGGCAATCGTCCGGTTCGGGATGCGGTACATTTTGAGTAGACCCTTAACGTAAGCAAAGCGGTCTATTTCTTTTGTTTTTGTCAGTTCCATTTTTTGGCCTTTCATGGAAATGAGAATTACACCTATTTTTTAGGCTAGTCAAGAA
>JBAQPK010000221.1:0-5839 GCA_049305715.1 Desulfuromonadaceae bacterium
GCTGTGTGGAGCGCCCCTGCTGACATGCTGCCGGCCAGATCGCCGTACGACCCCACAATGACCCCCATCACCTGCTGTGTCACCGCAGCCCCCATCAGTACATAAAAATTAAGCGACGTCAGCGCCGTTCCGACGATCCTTACCGGAAACATGGAGCGGATAATCGGATAAATCATCACCCCGCTGGAAACAGCCAGGCCGATGATAAAAAAGACCGCCGCCAGCAGCGGCTGCGGCACCGCTTCCGCCCACCCCAGGAAGGCCGACATGAACAGCAGCAGCACCAGCTGACCAGACAGCAGGGTTTTCTTGTAGGACCTGAAAAAACGCCGGGCAACGGCATCGACAAACGAGCTGCCGACGATAAACCCGAATGAAGTGAACATCAGCATGCTTCCGGCGGCCTTGCGGGAAAGATGCATCACCTCCATCAGATACGGCCCCCCCCACAACGCCTGCAGCGCCAGGTAATTGCCATACCAGGAAAACGCAAGAACACCCAGGAGCCAGAAATCCCGGGTTCCGAAAATTTCACCCCAGGCTGCCATCATGTTCGTTTTCGGGATTGACACACCCTCCCCATGGGCAGGGATTCCGTTCGGTTTGTCCTGCACCCTGCTGAAGACCAGCAGCGTTACGACCGCCTGTGCAGCCCCTACGGCCAGAAAAGAATTCCGCCAGCCGACAGCTCCGACGGCAAGCGCCAGGGGTGCCGTGGCCGCAAGATTGCCGAGGTTTCCGATCGCCACCATGAAGCCGGAGACCCGCCCGAACTCCTGTTTGCCGAACCAGTGGCTGAAGAGCGTGAAGGTCGCCATCAGCACCGACGCGGTGCCGGCCCCGATCAGCACCCGTGCGATCATCGCGACCGCAAAGGTGTCCGCCTGTGAAAACAGAATTCCACCAAGCGTGGTCAAAACGCCACAGCCGCTGATGACCACCCTGCTCCCCAGCCGGTCGATCATCGGCCCCAGAGGTATCTGGGCGGCGGCATAGACGTAAAACATGACCCCCGAGAGCGTTCCGAGCTGAGCCGGGGTCAGATGCAGTTCACGCGAAATGTCGCCGGCCACCACCGCCAGCGAAACACGGTAAAAATAGACAAGAATATACATCAGCGCCAGGGTGGCGAAAATTGCCCAGCGTTTACGGTTTTGTGGGCAGGGACTGCTCATTGACTGCTCCATGGTGCAGGGGACGTCTGAAACCGGAGCCCCGGCGGGAAATCAATCTTCACCGTTCCTGTACACGAAAGTTTCCCTGTTGGGTAGGAAAAGTTCCCGCCGGAAACAGCTGAAGCGGAAACTTTTGGTTTCCGCTTCAGAAAGCAAGGATATCAATGGGTATGCGGTATACCGGCTCTACGCGATCGTGTGCCGAATATCCTTACCCTTGACCATAAAAATCACCAACTCGGCGATGTTGGTGGCGTGGTCGGCGATCCGCTCCAATGATTTCGAGATATAGTTGAGTTTCATGGCGCGGGAAATCGTCGTCGGGTCTTCGATCATGAACGTCAGGAGTTCACGCTGTATCTGGATGTTAAGCTCATCAACGAAACTGTCGTCCTTGCAGACCTTGATCGCCAGATCCGAGTCGCCGCGCACGAAGGCGTCCAACGCCTCCTTGACCATCATCTCGGCCCGGTGTGCCATGCGGGGGATGTCGATGTACGGTTTCAACGGCGGCTCTTCGTTCATCTCCCGTGCCCGCTTGGCGATGTTGGCGCACTGGTCGCCCATCCGCTCCAGATCGGTAACGATCTTGAGGGCAATCGTGATGAAACGGAGGTCGCGGGCGGCCGGCTGGCGCAGCGCCAGCAGCTCCAGGCAGCGCTCGTCGATGGAAACCTCGGCCGTGTTGACCTCATGATCCAGTGCAATAGTTCGCTCGGCCAATTGCGTATCCCGCTCCACAAGCGATTTGACCGAGTTGGCGATCATCAGCTCAACCTTGCCCCCCATAACGAGGATGCTCTGCTTCAATTCATTCAACTCGATGTCGAATGCGGTACTGATGTGTTCACGTTCCATTATTTCTCCTAACCGAACCTTCCGGTGATGTAGTCTTCCGTCTGCTTCTTCTCCGGGTTGGTGAAAATCTTGCGCGTTCCGCCCGCCTCAATCAACTCTCCCAGATAGAAAAACGCCGTGACATCCGATACCCGTGCTGCCTGCTGCATGTTATGAGTGACGATGACGATAGTATACTTGCTTTTCAGCTCTTCAATCAACTCCTCTATCTTGAGCGTTGAGATCGGATCGAGGGCCGAGCAGGGCTCATCCATCAGGATGATCTCCGGATTGACCGCTATTGCCCGGGCGATGCAGATACGCTGGGCCTGGCCACCGGAAAGCCCCAGAGCAGAATCATGCAGCCGGTCCTTGACCTCGTTCCAGATGGCGGCGCTAACCAGGCTGCGCTCCACCGCCTCGTCCAGAGTCGCCTTGTCATTGACGCCGGCGATGCGCAGACCGTAGACGATGTTTTCGTAGATCGACTTGGGAAAGGGATTGGACTGCTGAAAGACCATGCCGATCCTGCGACGGAGCGCGATTACATCGGTGGAGGATTCATTGACCTCATCGCCGTTAAAGCGGATGCTGCCGTCGATCCGGGCGCTTTCCACCAGATCGTTCATCCGGTTAAAACAGCGGAGCAGCGTGGACTTGCCACACCCGGACGGTCCGATAAAGGCGGTCACCTGGTGGCGAGCCATGTCAAGGTTGATACCCTTCAGGGCATGTGCATCACCATAGTGGAGGTTCAGGCCGGTGACCGAGAGAATGGGAGCGCTTCCGCTCTGTGACTGGGTTTGTTCCATGTTCATTCCTTGGATGTTCGTTAAAACGTTGACGTCGTGTATGTGCGGCGCATCCGGTTGCGCAGATAAATGGCGGCGCTGCTGGCTATGACGACGATTGCAAGCAGCAGCATGGTGGTGACGAAAACCATCGGCTTGGCTGCCTCCACGTTGGGAGATTGGAAACCGACGTCGTAGATATGAAACCCGAGATGCATGAATTTTCGATCCATGTGGAAAAACGGAAAGTTCGCGTCGAAGGGGAGAGTCGGCGCCAGCTTGACCACACCGACGATCATCAGCGGCGCAACCTCGCCGGCGGCACGCGCCATGGAGAGGATCAGGCCGGTCATGATGCCGGGAGTTGCCATGGGAAGGAGAATTTTTGTCAAGGTTTGAAACTTCGTGGCGCCCAGCGCCAGCGACCCCTCGCGGATTCCTTTTGGAATTGAAGCGAGTGACTCCTCGGTAGCGACGATCACCACCGGCACGGTCAGGAGCGCCAGAGTCAGGCTCGACCAGAGGATGCCGCCGGTACCGAAGGTCGGGGTCGGCAGCCGTTCAGGAAAGAACAGGGAGTCGATGCTCCCGCCGATTCCGTACACGAAGAAGCCGAGGCCGAAGACGCCGTACACGATGGAGGGGACACCGGCCAGGTTGTTGACGGCGATGCGCACCATGCGGGTCAGAAGATTGTCCCGGGCGTACTCGCGCAGATAGATCGCGGCGATCACGCCGAACGGAAGCGAGAAGACACTCATCAGCAGCACCATCATGACCGTGCCGAAGATAGCGGGAAAGAGTCCTCCCTCGGTATTGGATTCACGCGGATCATCCAGCAGCAGCTCGCGGACGCGCTCAAGATACGCTCCGCACTTGGCGAAGAACGACATGCTGTTGGGGCGCTGCAGGGCAACGATCTCCGTCAGGGAGATGTCCTTGCTCCCTCCGGCGGCATCGCTGACCTGTGCGGTTATCTTGCCGATTCCGGCCAGGGTTTCGGTGGCCTGCTCGTTCAGCAGGGTGAATTCCGCCATGGCTTTTTCACGGGCGGCGGTCAGTTCGCCGATTTCGGCGGCATTTTTTTCCCTGCCGCGATATTCGAGCTTCTGCAGTTTCAGCCTGAGGCTCTCGGCGGTATGATTCAGCTCCGACATCTGTTTTTTAATCTTGTGCGTGGCGTCCAGTTTGCCCGCCACCAGCTTTCGGGCCTGCTGCAGTTTTTCATAGGGTGACCCGGCGGTCAACGAAAGCCCCTCTGCCGTCACACCCTGTAAAAAGCCGAAATAGTTGCCATGCTCCCGGCGCTCAAGCAATACCGCATCGGCAGGGAGGGAGCGGGAAGCGATATCCTTCTCGTCGATCCAGCGAAAGTCCTGGCCGAGTACGTCGCGGTTGGCGACTTTCAGCTGGATCCGGCGCTCGCCGCTGATCGGGTTTTTTTCCCGCTGCGTGACCTGTCCGAGCGCGGCGGAGCCGTCCTTCAATTCAAACCTGACGAGCTCCCGCGGCCAGAAGTAGCCGAGGCCATTGGTCATAACGGTCCCGACCAGCGTCAGAGACATGACCAGTATGACCGCCAGGGCGGCTCCGGTTGCAAGAACATACGGCTCACCGGTTTTCCAGAATAGTTTCATTAATTCGATCCTCTTGCTTTAAGTCCCCCTTTAGCAAAGGGGGATTCAGGGGGATTTAGCCTCTGCAGTCAGATGCACATCCCCCCTGCCCCCCTTCATAAGGGGGGAAAATGTTCAGTAGCGTCCGTACTTCTTGCGGAATCTCTGGCGCAGCGCTTCGGCAACGGTGTTGATGATGAACGTGAAGATGAACAGCAGCACAGCCGAGAGGAACAGCACCCGATACAGGGAGCTGTTCAATGGAGCCTCCGGTATCTCGACCGCGATGTTGGCCGACAGGGAGCGGAGGCCGTTAAACAGGCTCCAGCTCATGATCGGCGTATTGCCGGTGGCCATCAGCACGATCATGGTTTCGCCGATCGCGCGGCCGAAGCCAATCATGACCGCCGAAAACACGCCCGGCAGCGCCGAGGGGAGTACCACCCGCCAGGCGGTCTGCCAGCGGCTGGCGCCCAGGGCCAGCGAGGCGGCGGTCAGGTTGCGCGGCACGTTGGAGATGGCGTCCTCGGCAATGGTAAAGATGATCGGAATCACGGCAAAGCCGAGGGCGATGGCGATGATGATGCTGTTGCGCTGGTCGTAGCGGACCCCGAGCGTACTGAAAAGCCACTGCTTGAAGTCGCCGGCGAACAGGTTCACCTCGGCCGCTCCGCTCAGGAGAAAGGCAAGATAAACGCCCAGGATCACGACCGGGACCATGGCGATGAATTCGTGGCCGCGAGTCGCCCTCTGGAGCGGAGAAGCAGTCTTCATCCGTTTCCAGAAGAAGATCGTGACCAGCAGCATCAGCGGAACGATTACGAGGCTCAGGAACACCGTCAGGATGCTCTTGTCGATCAGCGGCGCCAGCCAGAGTCCGGCCAGAAAGCCGATGACCACCGACGGGATGGCGGCCATGATTTCCACGACCGGTTTGACGCGCCCTTTAAGTTTCGGCGACATGAACTGGCTGGTATAGAGTGCCCCTAACAGCGCCAGCGGCACGGCGAACAGCATGGCGAAGAATGTCGCCTTGATCGTGCCGAACACCAGCGGCACGAGGCTCATTTTGGGTTCGAAGTCGTCGTTGGCCGCCGAGGACTGCCAGGAGTATTCCGGCTTGTCGTACCCTTCGTACCAGACCTTGCCGAACAGGGTGCCGAACGAGATTTCCGGATGGGGTATATCCATTTTCCAGACCGTCAGCGTGCCCGTACCGTCCAACGCCGTCAGGGTGTTGCCTTTGGGCGAAAGTGCGGCATGAGTGATCGGTGCGGCAGGTTTTACGGTCAGCAGATTCCGCTCCGAGGTCATATGATCGGCATGGATTTCTCCCGAATCCCCCGAGAACAGGGTCTTGTCGCGCGGCGACGGGATGATGGCCGATACGGCTCCGCGATTGGGGCGCAGGGTATGGATT
>JBAQPK010000222.1:0-13791 GCA_049305715.1 Desulfuromonadaceae bacterium
ATTTCAGGCCGTTCGAGCTCTTTACCCGTCTTTTGCCGCTCCCCCGCTATTCTTCTTGGGATCCGACCCCGTTTATCGGGATATTTTTCCCGCTCTTCTTCGGGATGATGATGGGAGATGCCGGGCATGGGCTGATCCTGCTGGCGGGGGCCCTGCTTCTGCTGTGGCGCCGGCCCCGGGGGGCAACGGGGGATGCGGCACGCATCCTCCTGATCTCATCGAGCTACGCCATACTGTTCGGCATCCTGTACGGTGAGTTTTTCGGAGAGGCCGGCGGCCGCTTGCTGCACCTGCCGCCGTTTTTACCGGAACGGAGCCGGACCATCATGCCGATGCTGATTTTCTCCCTGGCGCTCGGGGCCTCCCATATGCTGCTCGGCCTGCTGCTCGGGCTGATATCGGCCGTCAAGCGCCACGAACGCGGCAAGGCCATGACCCGCATCATCACTATCGCACTGATCGCCACTCTGGCATGCCTGGCGATTTCTCTGTTGTTCCCCTCCCCCTGGCTGCTCACCAGGCCGATTATGCTGCTGACCGGGCTGCTGCTGCCGCTGCTGGTTATTTCGGGCGGCCTCCTCGCCCCGCTCGAAATGATCAAGACGGTCGGCAATATCGTCTCCTATTCGAGGATCATGGCCATCGGCCTCAGCTCGGCGCTGCTCGCCAACGCGGCCAACCATCTTGCGGGACTATCCGGAGACCTGATCCTCGGGACGCTGGCCGCCATTACGCTGCATGCCGTGGCGATCGCGCTGGGACTCTTCGCGCCTGCCATCCATGCGCTGCGTCTCCATTTCGTCGAGTTTTTCAGCACGTTTATCGAACCGGGGGGAAAACGGTTCAGTCCGTTGCGCAAGTAGTTGGTTTACATCCGGAAACTCCGAATGGAAACGGAAGGTTTCCGACTTAAAAGGAGGATACACATGGAAAAGGCTTTGATCTGTTTTGCAGCCGCCCTGGCCGTCGGGCTGTGCGCCATCGCCACGGCATGGGCCCAGTCACGGATCGGCGCGGCCGGCGCCGGCACGATTGCCGAGCGCCCCGAACTGACCGGCACCGTCATCATCATGCTCGCCATCCCTGAAACCATGGTGATCCTCGGCTTCGTCGTCGCCACGATGATTCTCAACAAGTGAGTCCGGATCATGGGACGGCGTGAACTGCTGGAGGCCCTGCAGCGCGAAGGGCGGGAAACGATGGACGCCATCGCCGACAGAGAGGCGGCGGAGGAGAAGCGGCTCCGGGCAGACGCCGAAATGCGCCGGGAGGAGCTGCGGCGGGAGCACGAAGCGCGGCGCGAACAGCTCTGCGGTATCAGGCGGCATTCGCTCAGATCGAAGGGTATCCGCGAAGCGGCCCTGATACGCCTGCGGGCCGAACATGCCCTGGCGCAGCGGCTGCACGAACGTGCCCGTGACTGCCTGAAACAGCTGCGTGGAGACGATGCGGGGTCGCTTTTCCGGGCGCTGGCGGCCGAGCTGCCGGCAGTGCCGTGGCACACGGTGTGGGCCGCACCCGGCGATACCGTTCTAGCGGCCGCTCTTTTCCCCGGCGCGGCGATCATACCGGACGAAACGCTGGCGGGCGGACTCAAGGCCGCGGCCGCGGACGACAGCCTGACCGTGGACAACAGCCTGGAGAAGAGACTGGAGCGGATGTGGCCCGACCTGCTGCCGCCGCTGATGGCTGAATTGCGGGAGCGCAGGTTATGAACAGGTATGAACAGCCATCAGGAGCACAGGGGATGGGGATGAGGGCACTGCTGCGCGTCATGCCGGCCGGGGTGCCGGCCGATTGCCTGCTGGCCCGCATCAGGGGGCGCCGGTCGTTCCTGATTCGGGACTGGGACCGGCTGCTGCTGGCCCACCAGCCGCCGGCAATGCTTTCCCCGGCTCCCTGGAGAGGTGCGGATACCGGCACAGAAGGGTGGGCCCTACGGGACCTGCAGCGGGAATACTTCTGGGCTTTTTCGCGCATGGACGAGCTGTTGCGGCGCTCGACGGCCCCCTTTTTCTGGCTGGCGGAACTGCGCACCCTGGCCGTCTGCCTGCGGCTCCTGACCGGAGGGGAAACGAATCTCGACCGCCAGTTGAAGGGGAGTCTGCTCGCCAACAGCATCGTGAATCTGTTGAGAAAAGCCGACGGCAGCGCCCCGGCGGTTACCGGCCTGGCGTCCGTCCTGGCCCGGTATGATCCCGCTTTTGCCGGACTGGCGGATATCTACCGCACCGGCGGTTCGGGGGCGCTGGAAGAGACCCTGAATGAAAAATCGCTGCAGATCCTGGCACACACCACGGTCCACCCGCAGATGCGGGACTATTGCACACTGATGATCGACAGCCGTAATCTCACCACTGTCGCCAAGCGGCTGCGTTGGCGACTGGGCACGATTCCTTCCCTGCTGGAGGGCGGCACCCTCCCCCCCCAGCGTCTGACCGAACTGTTCCGGAGCCGGGACAGCGCCGGACTGCTGCACATCGCGATGCGCCTGGGAGGGGAGGCATCATACAGGGAGAGTGCCGACCTGGAGCGGGTGCTGTACGAGGCCCAGGGACGGATCATGCGCCGGATGGCCCGCGATGCAGACGGCATCGGAGCGATCCTTCACTACCTCTGGCGCTGCGGCAACGAGGCGTCCAACATCGGGCTGCTGGAAAAGCTTGATTCGGCCGGCATCGAACATGCCGGCGCGGAGCTGCGGCGATGAACAGGATCGTGACCCTTACTCCGGCCGATGCCGACAACGGCTTCGCCTGCTGCGGAGCGGTCCAGCATGCCGTCACCCCCGGCAGTGCGGCCGAGACCCTGATGCAGGCGCTGATCGAGGCGGGAAACGGGGTGGTGATCCTTGACGAACGGCTGGTGGAGGAGGTAGGAGAGGATCTGCTTTATTCGCTTGAACAGCGCTGGCCTGGCGTGCTGGTGGTGCTCCCGGCACCCGGCGTGGGCGGTGGGGGTGAAGATTATGCGATGCACCTGATTCGCATGGCGGTCGGCTATCAGGTCAAGGTGAGGAGATGAACGGCACTATAACCGGCATAGCGGGACCGACCGTGACCGTCGATCTGAAGGGGTTGCGGCTGTACGAGATCGTTCTGGTCGGAAGGGTCGGCCTGACGGGTGAGGTGGTTCGTCTTGAGCGGGAACGGGCGGTGCTGCAGGTCTACGAGGATACCCGCGGGCTGTCGGTGGGTGAACCGGTGCGCGGCACCTCCCGCACGCTGACCGCCCAGCTTGGACCGGGGCTGCTGGGTGGGATGTTCGACGGGCTGCAGCGCCCGCTGGAAAAGCTTCTGGAGCGGGATGGCCCTTTCATCGGCGGCGGCAGCAGCGCCTCGCTGCTGGACTCTCCCCGGCAGTGGCACTTCACACCGGTTAAACGCCCGGGGGATCGGGTGACCGCCGGCGAAACCATCGGCCAGGTCGAGGACGGTCCCTTCCGCCACCAGATCTACGCTCCCCGGGACGGCGAACTTGCCACTCTGGCAGCCGGTTCCTACAACGTGTGCCAGGCGGTGGGGAGCTATACCGAAGGCAGTCCGATCTCCGTCTGCCAGGAATGGCCGGTGCGCAGCCCGCGCCCCTGCCGCCGCCGGCTCCCACCGACCGAGCCTCTGGTGACGGGCCAACGGGTGGTGGACTTCCTCTACCCGCTGGCACGGGGCGGCACCGCCATCATTCCGGGCGGCTTCGGCACCGGCAAGACCATCCTGGAACAGTCCATGGCCAAGTTTTCGGAAGTGGACCTGGTGGTTTATGTCGGCTGCGGCGAACGGGGCAACGAAATGGCCGAACTGCTGGAGGAGTTCGCCGGGCTGAACGACCCCTGGACCTCACGGCGCCTGATGGAGCGTACCATCGTCGTGGCCAACACCTCAAACATGCCGGTGGCGGCGCGTGAAGCCTCAATCTATACCGCCGTCACGATGGCCGAATACTTCCGGGACATGGGGTATCACGTCCTGCTGCTGGCGGACAGCATCTCCCGCTGGGCCGAGGCGCTGCGCGAAATATCCTCGTCGCTGGAGGAAATGCCGGGTGAAGAGGGGTATCCCACCTATCTGGCCTCTCGCATGGCCGGCTTCATGGAACGTGCCGGGGTGGTGGAGACCTTGAACGGCACGATCGGCTCCCTGAGCATGATCCTTTCCGTCTCTCCCCCCGGCGGCGACTTTACCGAACCGGTCACCCAGGCCTGCCTGTGGACGGCCGGCGCGTTTCTGATGCTGGACGCCTCCCTGGCACACCGCCGCCACTTTCCGGCCGTCAACTGGTTCCAGAGCTATTCACTTTACGAACGGGCCATGGAGGAACACTTTTCCCGCACCGTCGCACCCGGATGGAGCGAGGCGCGGCAACGCTGCCGGAATCTGCTCCAACGGGAGGAAGCGCTGCGCGAGGTGGCCGAGATCGTAGGTCTCGAAGGGATGCAGGAACACGACCGGCTGATCCTGCACAGCGCGGAGCGGATCAGGCTGGAGTTCCTCTGCCAGAACGCCTACAGCGAGGATGCCTTCAGCGCCCCGGCGAGTATCATTGCGATGATCAACGGCATCCTTGCCGACCACGAACGGCTCGAAGGGTGTCTTGCCGCGGGCGATACACTTGAGTCGGCGCTCGCAAAGGGGGGTGGCGACCATGCGTCTCAGTGAACATTCCTACCGCACCGTCTCCTCCATTCGCGGTCCCCTGATCTTTCTGGACAGGGTGCGGGAGGTCCGCTTCGGCGAAGTGGTGCGCATCATCCCCCCCGAGGGGGAACCGCTGGAAGGTGAAGTCATCAAGATCGACGGCGATACGGTTCTGGTACAGGTCATGGGGGAGACCCGCGGCCTCGATACCGGATCGGCCGTGATTTTCAGCGATGCGGTCAAGCGGGCACCGCTCTCGGCCGAGGTGGTCGGAAGGATCTTCAGCGGCTCCTTCGTACCGCTGGACAGCGAACCTCCCTATATCCCCGAACGGTGGGGGGCGATCTCGGGTGCCCCGATCAACCCGGTGGCCAGGGCCCGGCCGAAGGATTTCATCGAGACCGGCTTCAGCACGATCGACGCCCTCAATACCCTGGTGCGCGGCCAGAAGCTGCCGATCTTCTCCTGCGCCGGCCTCCCCGCCAAGGAGATGGCTGCCGGCATCCTGCGCAACGCACGCCTCGCGGGGGGGGGACAGTTCGTCGTGGTGTTCGTCGCACTCGGGCTGACCCATCACGAATATTCCTACTACATGGAGGTGCTGGCCGGGATGGGGAGCGGCTTCGCCGCCTTCATCAACCGCGCCGGGGAGCCGGTCATCGAACGCCTGCTGGCGCCACGCTTCGGGCTGGCCGTGGCCGAATACCTGGCGTTCTGCCACGGCATGGATGTGCTGGTGCTGATCACCGACATGACCAACTACTGCGACGCTCTACGGGAGGTCTCGACCGCCCGGGAGGAACTGCCGGGGAGGCGCGGCTATCCGGGCTACCTCTACTCCGACCTGTCGTCGCTCTACGAGCGGGCAGGTCGCATCCGGGGCCTGCCCGGGTCGGTGACAATGCTGCCGGTCGTGACGATGCCGGAGGATGACATCACCCACCCGATCCCCGACCTGACCGGCTACATCACCGAGGGGCAGATCGTCCTGTCGCGCGAACTGCATCAGCAGGGGATCTTTCCCCCGGTGGACGTTCTGCCGAGCCTGTCACGCCTCATGCAGCAGGGCATCGGCGAAGGTCAGACCCGTGCTGATCACCGGCAGCTCTCCAACCTCCTTTATCGCCACTACGCCCGAGGCCGTGACCTCCGCCGCCTGGAGGCGATCGTCGGGCGGGACGGCCTGGGGGAGCGGGATCGGCAGATGCTGGATTTTGCCGATGCCTTCGAACGGGAGCTGGTCCACCAGGGGGAGGCGCGGCGCACGGTCGCGGAAAGCCTCGATACGGGGCTGGCGCTGCTGCAGCGCTTTGCGCTGGAGGGGTGAGGAGGCGGCATGATCCATCAAACCCGGACAAACCTGCTGCTGCTGAAGGAAAAGAGCCGCTCGGTGCAGAACAGCAACGGCATCCTCAAGGCCCGGCGCCAGGCGCTGATCAAGGAGCTTCTGGCGGCCAGCGCACCGTTTCTGTCGTCGCGCGATGCGGTCCAGACAGCCTATGGCCGGGCAGTGCGCGAGCTGGCGCTCTCTCAAGCCATCGAGGGGAATGATCTGCTGGATTCTATTGCGGCGGTGGCGGAGCGGGATCTGGGAGTCGAGGTCAGCGAGCGGAGCGTCATGGGACTCCGCTACCGGGAGGTCTCCGTGGGCGAATCGCCGCTGCGGCTGCTGGACAGGCGCGGTTACGACTACCGGGCCACCACCCCCCGCCTGGAGGAGGCCCTGCAGCATTTCGAGGAGATTTTGCAGGCCATGCTGGATATTGCCGCCTATGAAAGCAGGCTCAAACGGCTCGGCCGGGAGGTGGTGCGGGTCACGCGGCGCATCAGGGTTCTGGAGGAGCGCGTCCTGCCGGAGCTGCAGCATCAGGTGAAAACGATCGCCCAGTTTCTGGGGGAGCGGGAGCGTGAGTCCTCGTTCCGGCTGAAGCGTTTCAGGGATATGAAGAGCGGGTAGTATTTTCCGGAGGGGAGCAGGCATCCCCCCGGTCAGGAGAGATACGGGAGAACGACTCAAATTGGAAATCCACGTTATGGTGTCACTATCAAATCCTCAATTGTTCAGAGTGCCAGTTGATTTTTACCTCTGTGCTTGGCCAGATAGAGTAAGTCGTCAACTCGTTTGAAAATAGTATCAAGCGTATCGCCTTCCTGGTATGAGGTCACCCCGAAGCTGGCTGTTACAGAGTCAGCTTCGCCTGCTCTGCGACGTGCCAAAGCTTCACGCAACTTTTCGGCAACTATTGCAGCCTCTGAAGCATTGGTTCCCGACAATACAATCAGGAACTCCTCCCCACCCCACCGGCCTACGGCGTCGAGAATCCGAATGTGTTGGCTCACAATTACAGCGATCTCTTGTAAAACCTTATCGCCGGCAAAATGGCCCAAGGTGTCGTTGATACGCTTGAAATCATCAATATCTAACATAATGAGCGAGAATGTGCTGCCATACCGTTTGCTACGCTCCACTTCGGCCTCTATTTTATCTTCGAGCGACCTTCTGTTACAAACGCCGGTCAGGCTATCATAGGTTGCTGCTCTCAAAAGATCAGCTTCAAGTTTTTTCCTGTCAGTGATGTCACGAATAAAGCTATAGAATAGCCCTCCTCTATCATCAAGATAGGTAGTAGTGACTTCAACATCAATCTCAGTACCATCCTTGCGTTTATGCTTTGACATAAAAGTGTCAGAGCCGAATTTGATGATTTTACTGATATGAGTGGCTACCATCTCGGGGTTTTCATTGCCGTCAATTTCAGCAATATTCATGGTCATGAGTTCATTGACGGAATAGCCGATCATTCTGGAGTATGCACTGTTGGCTTCCATTATTTTGCCGTTAATATCCCTGACGTTGAACCCATCTGAAGTCGTTTGGATGATGGCGTGATATTCATCGGCCTTATGCTGGAGTTCCCGAACATGATCCGCCAGCCGCTGTGCCATATTATCAAACGCCTCACCAAGCTTGCCAAGTTCACCTCCACCAACCCCATGGGCAATTCTGACATTCAAATCACCATGAGCCAAACGTTGCGATGATTGCTCCAGCACCAGAACCCTGTCAATTATATATTTTTTACTGATAAACCATGACAATACATATGCAGCAATCAGAAAGAGGGCATAGATCGTCAGGTTCCTGTTAAGTGCAGCCTTGGCTGCCGACATTACTACGCTTGTCGGAATTCCGGCACGGACATACATGTATGGTGCGGATTCACCCTCAAGACGTAATTTACGATATGTTTGAACACGAAGATCTCCGGCAACACTGCTCGGTCCAATAAATGTTTTTTCTTCAGGCCCCTCAAGCATCTGCTTGAATATTTCCGGGTTTGACTGTTTACCAATGTGTTTTTCAGGATCGACTGCTCTGGCCAGAACAACGCCTTTATGGTCAAGGAGTGCAAAACTGGCCCCCTGAGGTAGCTTATAAACTTCGAAGGTCTTCTTGTAATTACTCAATGAAAGGCCGGCACAAATGACAGCTGTTATTTTGCCGTCGCTGTTTTTGAGCGGGTATCCAAGGTTAAAGGTAGGTTTATCAGAAGTTCTGGCAATGTGGTATTCACCTGATGACATCTGCCCGCTTGCCAGAGCATTCTTGAAATATCGTCTGTCTGATACTGAGATATTCTTTTTTAATGGGACAGCCGAAACCCAGACCATGCCGGACGGCTCTACAATGAAAATATTTGAATACTGGGGGCTGAGCTTTAAAATCTCGGTTAATATCGCCTGTGCTTCAACCTTATTACGGCTTGTGACCTCAGGCAACTGTGACAAGGCAATGAATAATTGGCGCGTTGATGCAATGAGGTTCTTTTGTTCACTGACGATAGTATCAGCTAATTTCTGAGTTTCTATTTGTGCTCGGAGGATAGCGGATCTTCTTTGTTGGAGACCCGAATTGACGATGATGAGGATAGCCGGGAAGGCAATAATGGATACGATTATAAACAGTTGATATTTTATTGATAGCCGGGATAAGTGCATGTGTTCTATTCGCTTTCCAGAAAGGAATTTCATCTTTGTAGCCTCCCGGCTTCAAAAACAAAAAACCTGTCTCCGTAACATTGGAAGACAGGCTAAAACACACAGCAGCATATGGTGTCTTTACCCTCTTCGGAAATCCGGCTACCCGCGTGAGGCCCGTAGCTGTGCGTCCCGGAAACGATTCCGGTTTGCTAGTACCAGAGAGTTGCGCTTTCTCGCACTTGCTTTTTATTAGATCACATTTAAACTAAAGTCAAGATCATATGTGGAAAGGGCGCATAGCTCACTAAACGGAATTGGGTGATATATGAAACTGTTCATAACGAAAACATGGGATTGGCGGGATATTTGGTTATTGAAGTTGTGTGCTTTTTTATTCGGCATTGCTGCGGGTGCTTACTTCCATGAACTGGTATTGCCGTATGGATGGCTTGTGTTACTTGCGGCTGCGATCCTCGCCATCAAACCGGCTATCGCGTATTTCAAAAATTAACGTACTGATCCAGCAGGCTCACAACCTAATAACGATACTCCCTTAAAAAAATTATTCATAGACTGTTATTTTACCTTGCGGGTGCTATACTTTAATCGCAGGAGAGAAGTACAAACCATTCAAAGGAGGAAGTTACCATTTATGAACGAGACTCCGCCTTGTGGGATCACACATAGGACGTAACATCACTCCGGTTGAATCCATGATCGGATAAAAGCCTGAAAGGCAGTCGAATATTTGAAGAGAAGAGAAGCCTACCGAATGATCTTGGTAGGCTTTTTATATATCCATCTATCTGTTATAATTGAAAATAATACCAAGCAAAATACAGCCAACGATTATAGCATGGTATAATTCAAAAAAAGTGTAGTGAGGTGGGTATGTCGGCGACGATTCAGGAGCTGCAGGAAAAGAGAAAATACCTTGTTGGGTGTATTGAATACCTCGAAGCTTAAATTAAAAAATACAAATCTAACGAAGGTGGACTTGAAGAAGATTCCTGCAAAGAACAAATCGATTTCAATGAACATAGTATCGCAGGTTATCGAGCTGAATTGCATCAAATAGAATCTGAATTAGCAGCACTGAGTGATCTGCATGATAATTAGCATACGGTATTAATGAGATAACAATGGCTGCTGTTTGGATCAGACTATTATAAAAAAATTCATCACACTTCGATGACTGCGGACAATCCTGAATACTTCTTGTCCTCCATGAGAACATGACGAAGCAACCAATCCCCGAGAAGTATAATCAACTCCCGGGCAACTTCCAGATTATTGCCATGGAAACGTGTCCTCAGTGCCTCTATTTTATGCGTGAACTCCCTGTGCTCTGCAATATGAGCATCAATGCCTTGAAAACCCACCTCTTTCATGTGCCGCTCTTCTGCTGACAAATGATATTTTGTATGCTCCGATAACTCATCGATGAGCGGAAGAACGCAATCGACATCCAGAGAGTTCATAACATTTTCGTATACCGTATTAAGTATATCGAACATTTTTTTGTGGTCGTTATCAAGTCCTGCTTCATTAACGGAATATTCTGGTAACCACCGTAATAATGGCATGTGAGCATACCTCATCTTTTGAATATTCGACTCAAACCCATTAAGGCTTTGGGTAGATTCATTCAGTTATGCAAGCTTTTTGCCACGGATTACAGCCACCCCTCCTGTTTGATATGGTCCTGACAAAGCTTTCTAACTAGCCGCTAATATTCAGGAGCGAATGACGTATAATCAGGCGGGGGATGCAGAAAAGTGCTTTGACTTCGTTATAGTGCTTGATACTTACGTTATTTAACCGGGTCCAAGAGTTTTAGGGGCTGTCGGAGTATACCCGTTGAAGGATATTTCGTAAGGGGGGATGTACCATGCACCTTTTGCTTCACGGATGACTGATATCCTGGGTGACTTCATGCCAATGGCAGAAGGGAAGTATTTCTTGATGCCAACCGGCACTTTTATGTCGTAACAGAACTGGATATGGCAAGACCCCCTACTCCTGTAAACATGGAATAGGGGGTCTTGTATTTTCTCTAGTATAAATAACTAGTTTTATATTTTGGCAGGGGTACCTGGATTCGAACCAAGAGATGACGGCGTCAGAGGCCGTTGCCTTACCGTTTGGCGATACCCCTGTAGTAAAGAGCTCTCTTTGTAGCAAATCAGACTCCCGGCGTCAAGCGTTTTTAGGCGTCCCCCTTGAGCCTCTTGCAGCCAGAGCACCCGCTTCCATCGCTTTGACGTTGGCCGGGATCAGCCTGTGATTGCGCTCCGGGAGGGCTTTCTTCAGCGCCGCTTCCAGGGATGCGCTCTTCAAAGCCGCCGTTTTTTCAATATATGCCCCGCAGGCCACCATGTTGACCATCCGCACATCCCCCATATCGAGGGCGATCTGGTTCATCGGCACCTGAACGACCTCGACCCCCGGCAGTTCGACTCCATCCGTTTCGACCAGACTGGAGTTGACGATACAGACCCCCCCCTGCTTGACTTTGGCGGCATATTTGTCGAAGGAGAGCTGATTGAGCAGGACCGAAACCGATGGATTACCGACAACCGGAGAGCCGGTATCACCGTCGGCAAAGACGACCGTGCACATGGCCGCCCCGCCCCGCTTCTCGACTCCGTAGGCAGGAAAAAACGATACGTTTTTTCCTTCGTGGATTGCAGCGTATGAAAGCAGATTACCGGCCAGCAGCACACCCTGTCCGCCGTACCCGGCAAAAAAAACATCGTAGCGCATGATTATCTCCGAACTAAAGATTAGCGGTGTTTCGATACACGCCGAGCGGGAAGTAGGGAATCAGCTCATCTGTCACCCGCCGGTTGGCGTCAAGGGGATTCATCCCCCAGTTGGTCGGGCAGGAGGACAGCGCCTCTATAAAGGAAAACCCCTTCTTCTCGACCTGGTAACGGAAGGCGGTTTTGATCATCTTCTTGGCATTGAGGACATTTTTAGGACTGTTGAGCGCCACTCGTGCCGAAAAGGCCACCCCGTCGAGATTGGAGAGGAGCTCCGCCATCTTGAACGGCGCGCCGTCTTTTGAGACATCGCGGCCATAGGGGGAGGTTGATGTCTTCTGTCCCGGCAGGGTCGTGGGGGCCATCTGGCCGCCGGTCATGCCGTAGGTCGTGTTGTTGACGAAGATGACGGTGATATCCTCGCCTCGGTTTGCGGCGTGGATGATCTCGGACATGCCGATCGCCGCCAGGTCGCCATCCCCTTGGTAGGTGAAGACGATCCGGTCGGGACGGGACCGCTTGGCTCCGGTGGCAACGGCCGGAGCGCGGCCGTGGGGCGACTCGATCACATCGACATCGAAATATCCGTAAAGGAAAACCGAGCAACCAACTGAAGCGACGCCGATCGTCTGGCTCCGGATGCCGAACTCGTCGAGCGCTTCGGCGACCAGACGGTGGACCGAACCGTGGTGGCAGCCGGGGCAGAAGTGGGTCGAGACATCCTTCAGGCTCTCCGGCCTGGTAAATACTTGTTTCATGGTTGTATCCTCAACTGATCAGGCACAGGCCCGATAGTTTTTCTTGATCTGTTCGAAAAGCTCTTCCGGCGTCGGCAACGACCCTGCTCCCGGTGGGCGGCCATAGAAGGTGACGTCGGCATCGCGTGCCACGGAAAGGCGCACGTCATCGATCATCTGGCCGGTGGAAAGTTCGATATCCAGAAAGAATTTGCACCGTTCGGAAAGCGCCGCGTATGCTTTTTTGGGGAACGGAAACAGGGTAATCGGCCGCATCAGCCCGACCTTCATGCCGGCTTCGCGGGCCATGGCAACAGCGGTCTTGGCAATTCTGGAGGTGGAGCCGAAGGCGGTGACGATCAGTTCGGCATCGGACGTCTGGACCTCTTCCCAGCGGCACTCGTTATCAGCCAGTTCCTGGTAGCGGGCCTGCATCTTCCAGTGGAAGGCCTCCATCTCGCCATCACCCAGATAGAGGGATTTGACCACATTTTGCGATGCTCCTTCGGCGCGGCCGCGCACAACCCATTCCTTCGGGGGAAGCACGACCTGCGGACGGGGATTGGGGATCACCGACTCCTTCATCTGGCCGACCACGGAATCAGCCAGCACCATGGCCGGCATGCGGTAAATGTCGGACAGGTCAAAGGCCAGCATGGTCAGGTCGTACATCTCCTGGACCGAGGCCGGAGCCAGCACGATAATCCGGTAGCCGCCATGCCCGCCGCCGCGCGTTGCTTGCCAATAATCGGCCTGGGACGCATCGATCCCCCCCAGACCGGGACCGGCGCGCATGACATCGACGATGACGCCGGGAAGTTCCGAGCCGGCCATGTACGAAATACCCTCCTGCTTTAGGGAGATGCCGGGGCCGGAGGATGAGGTCATGGCACGGACTCCGGTGGCCGAGGCCCCCAGCAGCATGTTGATGGCGCCGATTTCGCTTTCAGCCTGAATGAATTCACCCCCCAGGCCGGGAAGTTCCCGTGATAGATATTCCGGAATATCACTCTGCGGAGTGATCGGATAGCCGAAATAGCAGCGGCAGCCGGCCTCAATGGCCGCCATCGCGACAGCTTCGTTCCCTTTGACAAATATTTTTTCAGGTGAAGCAGTGTGCATGACCGTCACTCCTTGAAAACCGTGATGGCGACATCAGGGCACATCTCCGCGCACAACGAACAGCCGGTACATTGTTCAGGACCGGCAAATATCGCCACGGTGTATCCCATACTATTGGGGTTATCGCTCATACTGACCAGCTTCTTCGGGCAGGCTATGGTACAGAGCCCGCACCCCTTGCAGCGCAGTTCATCAATTTTGATATGCGGCATCGACTTTTTCCCTTTGTGTTTGAGGCACTGATTTCACAACTTCTTTGTATCAGATTAAAAACTTGCGCGTCAAGCTTCACGCGAAGAAGGCCTAGTACCGGCAAAAAAACAGGTACCCCCCGAGCACAAGGGAATACCTGTTTTGATCTCTGATACATCCGTAAGGGATCTATTCCTGCCGTTTTACATACCCTGCACAGCTCCCGGCAAGGCGTTTCCTGATCGAATCGAGCACTGCACTCTCATCGGTGAAACCGGTCCTTGAGGTTGGCGGTCATTACGATCAGATCATCATTCCTCTGAACGTGATAGCTGATATCCCGTTTGAAATCCTCCATTG
>JBAQPK010000223.1:0-5114 GCA_049305715.1 Desulfuromonadaceae bacterium
CTGGAAGTTCCACAGCATGAACCACGCTACAACGTGCCCCATTGCCTGCGGACTTGATGGCATGGGCTGCTGAGCAGATGATGACCTATTTCAGTTTTCTATTTTCAGCCTTTTTATTTTTTCAACCAGCGTTGTCCGATTTATTCCCAACAGAGAAGCAGCCTTCGCCTTGATCCCCCCTGCAGCTTCGAGTGCCTGACAGATCAGGGATCGCTCGATCCGGGAGACCGTTGCAACCATATCAACCCCCTGGCTCGGCATAGTAACCGAGAGCGCTTCTCCAGTTCCTTTTTCGCCGACGATTTTGGCCGGGACATCATCTACCGTTATAACGCTCGCGTCCGTCAGAACGATCATTCTCTCTATCAGATTTTCCAATTCACGCACATTACCGGGCCAGGAATACTGTTCCAAGGCCTCAAGCGCCTGCTTGCTGATACTGCACGGCGCCCGCCCCATAAGTCGGCACTGTTTCTCCAGGAAAAATGCTGTCAGGTGCATAATATCCTGTTGCCGCTCGCGCAGTGGAGGGAGGTGAAGCGGAATAACGTTTAAACGGTAGTAAAGGTCTTCCCGGAAATCCCCCCGCTTCACCATGTTTTCAAGATCCGAGTTGGTTGCGGAAATCACCCTGACATGCAGTTTTACCGTCTTGTTGGAACCAACCCTCTCTACTTCATGTTCCTGAAGAACCCGCAACAGTTTTGCCTGCAGATGAAGGGGCAGAGTCCCAATTTCATCAAGAAAAATCGTGCCATGGTTGGCCGCCTCGAATTTTCCCGGTTTATCCTTGATAGCCCCGGTAAATGCCCCCCGGACATGGCCGAAAAGCTCGCTTTCCAATAACGTCTCGGGTATAGCGCTGCAGTTTACCGCAATAAAGGGTCGATCCCTGCGGGTACCATTATAGTGCAGCGCTCGGGCAACCAGTTCTTTGCCGGTTCCCGATTCACCACTGACAAGAACTGCAGAGTCGGTTTTTACAATACGGCTCATGCGCTCAAACACGAGATTCATAGCCGGAGAAGAGCCGATAATATTATTGAATTCAAAGCGCCCCTGGAGCTGCCTGCGCAGATACATGTTCTCGGACAGCAGTTTCTGTTTTTCCAGGGCCTTGGCAACAACAATTTTCAGCTCATCAAAATCAATCGGCTTGGTGATATAGTCAAAAGCGCCCTCTTTTATGGCGCGTACGGCGGTTTGAGCCGAAGCATGGCCGGTCACAACAATGAAATCGGTTTCTGGAGAAACCTTGTGAACATTCTGCAGGATATCGAGGCCGCTTTTATCGGGGAGGAACAGATCGGAAACAATAACCTGATACTGTTCCCGGCCAATCAGATCCAGCGCACTCATGCCGGTTGCCGCTGACGTGACGTCATACCCGGCCGAGCGCAACAGCATGGTCAGAGCTTCGCGGCCGGAGTCATCATCATCAATCACCAGTATTTTGATTGTATCATCCATGAGGGGGCCTCTAACAACCATCGATCATTCAGTAACAACCCGTATTGACTCCCGCAGCACATCCAATAGTAGATCCAGCTCGCTGTTCGAAATAACCAACGGGGGAAATATGACGACGGTATTCCCAAGCGGGCGGGAGAAGACTCCCCGCTTGCGCGCTTCAAGACACACCCTGACCCCGACCCTTTCCTCCCACGGGTACGGGGTGCCGGTTTCCCTGTTTTCAACCAGCTCTACTCCTGCAGCAAGACCGCACTGCCGCACATCGCCAACGTGCGGCAATCCCTTGAATTCATTCAGACCATGTTTCAGCCGTGCTATTTTCGCCTGCAGCTCATTCAGCAGATTATCCTGCCGGAAGAGCTGCAGGCTTTTCAGAGCAACGGCACAGGCTAACGGGTTACCGGTGAACGTATGACCGTGAAAGAATGTCTTCAGCTCCGAATAGGCGCCTAAAAAGGCCGAATAGACTTTATCACCGGTCACCGTGGCCGCCAGAGGAAGATACCCCGCTGCTATTCCCTTGGAAATTGCCATGATATCAGGGACCACACTCTCATGGTTGCAGGCAAACATTGCACCGGTTCTGCCAAATCCGGTGGCAACTTCGTCAGCGATCATCAAAATATCATACCGGTCGCACAGTTCCCGAACCCGCTTTAAAAAACCTGCCGGCTGCACGATCATCCCTCCGGCGCCCTGAACCAGCGGCTCGATCACAAGACCTGCGACCAGGCCGACATTTCCCTTCATCAGCCCTTCAAGTGCGTCGATGCACTCCATACTGCAGGAGAGTCTGCTGCAGCCAAGCTCACAACGGTAGCAGTAGGGAGCCGGAGCCTGAACAGTTTCAAACATGAGCGGCTTGAAGGTCGTGTGGTAAATATCGATTCCTCCGACACTCACCGCACCGAGCGTATCGCCATGATAGGCGTTCCTGAAAGTTATGAACCTGCTCCGTTCAGGCCGTCCCGAATGGACCTGATACTGATAGGCCATCTTGACCGCCACTTCCATGGCGGTTGAACCGTTATCCGAATAAAAGAACCGGTCCAGGCCAGGTGGAGTAATCTCTGCCAGCCTGGCCGCCAGAATAATGCTCTGTTCGCTGGCCAGCCCCAGAAGGGTGGAATGCTCAAGGCGGTCTACCTGCTCCTTCAGGGCATCGTTCAACTCCTGGCGGCAGTGGCCATGGACGTTTGTCCACATGGAAGCAACGCCGTCAAGATAGCGATTGCCGTCCGTGTCGATCAGCCAGCACCCCTCCCCCTTTGCAATAATAATCTGCTCGTCACGTTCCCATTCCTGCATCTGGGTAAACGGGTGCCAGACGTGACGTTTATCCCACAAGCGCAATTGTTCGGTCGTTATGGAGCCGGCTCCGGTCATACGTAGATTCCTCTGCTAAGATAATATCAACTAAAAAAAGACCCGCCGGAACATATCCAGAGGGTCTCATAACTACGTGATATTTTAAAATTAGGCAAGCCTGGCAGCGTAAAGGGGATGTTTTTTCATCATATTATTTACCTGCCCCCTTATCTCCTCCAGCTTCCGGTCATCACCGATATGTGCCACCGCATCGGCGATATAACCGGCAATCTGGTCCATGTCAGCCTCTTTCAGCCCATGGGACGTGCAGGCGGGGGTTCCGATCCTGATGCCGGAAGTCACAAACGGAGAGCGGGTTTCAAACGGCACGGTATTCTTGTTGACCGTGATACCAGCCTTGTCCAGCGCCTCTTCCGCAGCTTTGCCGGTTATCTCGGTACCCGAGAAGTTAATAAGCATGAGGTGGTTATCGGTACCGCCGCTGGTCAGTTTGAAGCCGCGTGTAACAAGCGCCTCTGCAAGCGCCTTGGCATTGTCTACGACCTGCTGCTGGTAGGCCTTGAACTCCGGCCGCAGCGCTTCCTTGAACGCCACCGCCTTGGCAGCGATGACGTGCATGAGCGGTCCACCCTGAATTCCGGGGAAGATCTGTGAGTTGATCGTCTTGGCATACTCTTCACGACAGAGGATCATGCCACCACGGGGACCACGAAGCGTTTTGTGGGTAGTCGTCGTAACAAACTCGGCATATGGAACCGGACTCGGGTGAACACCGGCAGCAACCAGACCGGCAATATGAGCCATATCCACCATGATAACTGCCCCAACCTTGTCTGCTATCGTGCGGAAAGCAGGGAAGTCGATTATGCGGGGATAGGCACTGGCGCCCACTACAATCATTTTCGGTTTATGCGTGATGGCCAGACGTTCAACCTCTTCATAGTCAATAGTTTCCGTATCCTGTGAAACTCCGTACGGAACAATTGTAAACAATTTACCGGAAAAGTTGACCGGACTGCCATGAGTAAGGTGCCCGCCATGGGAAAGATTCATCCCGAGAATTGTGTCACCCGGCTTGCACGCGGCAAAATAAACAGCCATGTTGGCCTGGGAGCCGGCGTGCGGCTGGACATTGACGTGTTCCGCGCCAAATAATTCCTTGGCCCGATCTATGGCCAGCTGTTCTACAACGTCAACCTGCTCGCATCCGCCATAATAACGCTTTCCGGGATACCCCTCGGCGTACTTGTTGGTCATAATCGAACCCTGGGCCTCCAATACCGCTTCCGAAACAAAGTTCTCGGAGGCGATCAGCTCCAAATTATATTCCTGCCGCTCCGTTTCATGGCGAATGGCATCAGCTACCTGGGGATCAAACTGGGAAAGGACTGACATGGCTTCTCCTTGTAAAAATTCTTTTCATGTATGACGATGTGCAAACAACAAACGGGACACGTGCCGTAGCAGGTCCCGCCCGTGGATAGTGTAATAAAATATACTCTCTTTACAGCGAGGAATACTTCTTTTCAAGTGCTGTAATCTTGTCCAGTCGCGCCTGATGGCGCCCGCCTTCAAACGTGGCATCAAGCCAGGCACCGACGAGATCGCACGCTTTCTGCTCATCAAGAACACGACCACCAAGCACCAGCACATTGGCATTATTATGCTCTTTAGCCATGCGGGCCATGAAAACATCGGTTACCAGAGCGGCGCGGACTCCGGGGATCTTGTTGGCGGCAATCGACATTCCGATTCCGGTTCCGCAGATCAAAATTCCCAATTCCGCCTCTCCTGCAACAACAGCTTCAGCAACTTTCTGGCCGAAATCGGGATAATCCACCGAAGCATCACCGTTTGTCCCTGCGTCTATTGTATCAAAGCCTCTGCGATTCAGGTAACTGTGAAGAGCGGTTTTGAGGGCCAGCCCTCCATGGTCGCTTCCGATAATGATCATAGCGATCCTCGCCTACAGCTTCTTGAACAGAAGGGTAGCATTCGTCCCGCCAAAACCAAAGTTGTTGCTCATCGTGTATTCAAGCTTTGCTTCCCGTGCGGTGTTGGGGACATAGTCAAGATCGCATTCCGGATCCGGATCGGTGTAATTGATTGTCGGGGGAACGACACCCTTGTCCATGGCCATGAGGGTAAACACCGCTTCTATGCCGCCAGCTGCGCCGAGAAGATGACCGGTCATGGATTTTGTCGAAGAAACCATCATTTTCTTTGCATGATCACCGAATACGCTCTTGATCGCCATGGTTTCGTACAAGTCACCTATCGGAGTAGATGTGCCATGGGCATTGATATAGGAA
>JBAQPK010000224.1:0-4756 GCA_049305715.1 Desulfuromonadaceae bacterium
GTCCGAGTATGGCTTGGGTGTTCATCTGATTTCTCCTGTCGTGTAATAAGTTTGTGATGTTAAAAGTCCCACTTGATGGCGGCTGTCGGTGCTTCCACCCAATTGACTTCCGGTGCGGCGACTGCCTGCGGTTTTGTCTGTTGCGGTTCTACCTGTTTAATCTGGCTCTGCCAGCCATGTTGCGGATCGTACTCATCCACCTTCTGGTAGCGGTCCTTGCCGTTGATCTTTTGACTGACCAGTTTGTGCAGCGCTCCGATGTCGCCTGGTCTGGCGGCATGCTGAGAAATATGTGCAGTGCGACCCCAAAAGGTATGTATCTCTCCTTTGCCGGTGACTGCACCGACCCAATCTTTACCGCCACTTGTTGACGCAGCACGCAAATGGACTGCATGAGTAGTGTCTGGCGGCAAATGCGGCATCATGGGCTCACCCCCTTGATGTGCGGGGCAGGTACGCCGAAGTTGGTTTGTATCAACGTGTGCAACATGGCCCTGACATGGGGATCGACACCGTTACCGAATGCTTTATCGAATGAGTGATACAATGGCGTAACATCTTGTCGATGCCAGGCCTGGATCAACTTGCGACCCCAGCGCAACAGGTCGCGTATCGAAATAGGCCCCGGACAGTTGCCGTCGAGATAGGCCCGTCTGATGTCGGAGGCGGTCTTGACCATCGCCTTGATAATGTTTTCCTGCAGCTTGCCGGTAAAGGCGTTCACCAGAATCCGCTCTTCCACATCAACGGCCGGATAAGTCATCTCCCATTTCTCGAATCTGTTTAAAGATGCCAGGTTGAAGATGTTGGTGGCGGTGTAGAGTTCCCCGCCTAATCCATCGCCCCTGGTGTTGGCAGTTGCCGCCATGTAGATACGTGGTGCCGGTTTGATGACAGTGCCGTCATCGAGTGTAACAACTGCCCGTTCCAACAGCCGATGACAGGCCATGACCACTTCCGGGCTGTAACCGTCGATTTCATCAAAGATGATGGCGTAGCCTCTCTCGTAAGCCAGCAGAAGGTTTCCTGGTATGAATACCGTGTCGCCGTTACGAAGCTGGACCCGTCCCAGGATGTCGTCCGGCTCAGTCGATGACTTGGCCGAAACAATGACTGTTGGTATATGCAGTGCGGCAAAGACGTTCTTCAAGGCATCGGTCTTGCCACAGCCGGTCGGCCCCGATATCCATAACGGGTCGGGATTCGGTTCGGTCAGCCATTCAATGAAATCCTTGACGACTTTTGCATCCCAGACATAGCCATGTGTCGCTTTCGGCACCAGTGGATGCCCCGCTTTGAAACCGGCGAGCGGCAGCTGTGAGGGGAAGCCGAATATTTCTTCCACGCTGTAGCTGGCCGGAGTCAGTCGATATGCTTCATGCGCTAAACGTTTCATGTGGTATCTCCCAATAAGTTGTGTGATTAAAGCAAGCCCTGCTCGACGAAAGATACAAACTGGCCTTCGCCGATGATGATGTGATCGAGAATCGGGATGCCGATAAGCTCGCCTGATTCTTTAAGGCGTTTGGTGATGATGATATCTTCAGTGCTGGGACTCGGGTCGCCGGACGGGTGTTGGTGAATCAGAATGATTGCCGCCGCTGAACTCAGGAGTGCCGATTTATAAACTTCTCGTACATGGACCACCGACTGATTGAGACTTCCAACCGAAACCCGGTCGAGGCAGATGATCCGGTTCTTGCCATCCAGATGCAGACAGAGGAAATGTTCCTTGGTCTCGTAGATCAAGTCCTTGAACATCTCGAATACCTGTCGTGGTGAGGTGAACCTTACTGTGCTAATATAGGCAGGCATATCTTCCCTGATGACCTCCCTACTGTAGACCGGACGCATCACTCTCATGCGTAGGGTTTTAGTGGCACCCAGTTCCTCTAAAAGTTGTTTGGTTGTCATGGCCTCTCCTTAGTGAATACCAGCGACTATGATCCCGAAACCCGCCAATGCAATCAGTGCAGGGATCAGCCAGCGAGCTGGAGTTTTGGTATAGCGGTTCTTCCGTATGAGCGTGTTCCGTGGTGGTTTGACATCCACCCCTATCAGTCCGTGGATTTTCATCTGCTTACCTCCAAAACTAGAGGCGCCCTTGAACCAGTGGCACAAGGGCGCTTTATATGATGCAAGTGAGTGGGTTCAGGCGGCGATTGATTTGTGGGGCTTGCATTGCAGTTTTGTATAACCAGCCCGTTCCTTCAGTACCTCGGGATAGATATCCGGATAGCGCTGCTTCAGCAGTTCGCTGTTAACAACCATATTTGGGGCAACAGCTGATACAATCAGGTCAATCGTATTGCTTCTCCCCTTGAATACCGGTCCCGTGAACTCAAGCAGTTCCTCCCTGATGCTGCTCATATCCTTGTCAGCTTCATTTTTTATGCTGTTCAGTTCGACATACTTGTTAGCCAGCATCTCTATTTCCACCGGAAGATCGACCTGCGGCAACGACATGGCCGGACAGTCGCTACGATATGAACAATACGAACAGAGATGTGAAGTTGATGGTTTCGGTTCGGCCTTATCCTCAAGACAGTCCAGCAAATGCAAAGCCCGATGGTGTAGGTAGTTGAACAACGACTCGTTGTATTCAAATCCGTTGAATTGATGGATTGCGCCAGCATTCAGGTCAATGGCCAATATGGAACCGCCCAGCTTTCCTTTGGGATACTGAAGCCGCAACAGCCCAAGTTGGAATGACAACTGGTCTATCCATTGCGGGTACGGTTCGTCTGGAATCCCATTGACCGATTTGACCTCGATGACATGGAGCTCTGGAGAGCCATCGAAATCGGCATAAAACAAGAAGTCAACATGTGCCTTGAGTGGATAGTCAGGATGTTTCACTTCAACCTGAGTGTCATAAAGATTATCGACACCGGCAGCAGTGAAGATGTCATCTATCAAAGTCTCGGCAACATGACCGCGACTGAATTTGAGCATGGTGCTGAAACTCGGTTGAACGGGGAGCTTCTTTTGCAGGTAAACCTTCCGGGCACATGAGCCGACATCGCTGGAGCCAATGTACTGTGTCCGGTCGCCAAGTTCGGCGCTCTTGCTGCGGTTCAATGCCGCTACTGCAGTCTCGAAGAATGGTGTGAGATTCATATGAGTTCCTTTCGTAAAAAAGTTGTTAGAGCGATTCGTTCCTGAATTTGAAGGCCCAACACTTCTGCTCGGGCGACCAGCGGAAACCGAATGATTTGAGAAGCTCCTTCTCGTTGAATGAACTGGCGGAGATGGTTCCCTCAACCCCATTGATTCTCACGTCATAAGGAATGTTCTTTCCTTCCAGCACCTCGATGACTTGCAGGGCAGCATCGTCAGTCACCTCGCCATGGTGAGGCGCTGGCGGATCGGGCCAATGTTCATCATCATCGAATGGTTCAGGTTCCGGCGGTGCTGGCAGAGGGAGCGGAGCAGGCTGTCGCTTTGGTTGTTTGGCAGGTTGGACTTCGGGTTTCCTGACAAGAGAGATATTTGATTTGGGAGATTCGATTCTGCTGAACTCTGTCTCGATGACGTCCCCATTAGCCAGCTCGAATCCAGCCCCCAACTCTTCAGGACAGTAGACGCCATGTATGTTGAATGCCTTACGCAACGCCTGACTCTCGGCAACTTTCTTCAGCATGGTTTCAGGTTTCTCTGCCCAGAACCTGGTCGGCTGTCCTTCGGCGGTTTTCTGACAGTACTCGTTATAGGCAACCTGCACGGTAAAGGGCTTGGCGCTGTCTTTTCGCCAGACGCTGCACTCCGCTACAAGTTGCTGTTTGAGCCTCCATTCTCCTTCCTCCAGTATGGGTACTTCACGAATGGTCGCTGAAGTTTCTATACCGGCGAACTTGTTGCTGCGATGAGCGATGGAGAGGAAACCGTCACGCCCCACCATCGGCTCAACCTTGTTGACCCACTTGTCACCTACTTTCTGACGGCGATTAACGAAGAATATCTCCTTGGTAATGGGGTTCAGGCACAATTCGCGTGCCACGGAGAAGCAATAGGCTTGCTCTGCTTTGCCTGCCCCTGCCGGGAAAAACTGGTTTTCGATGACTGCCATTTGTTCCTTGTCGAAGTCTATTTTTGCTAATGTCGTGCTCATGTTTACGTCTCCTTTCGGTTAGTTTGATATCCACATTCATCCATCTGTTTCATTCGTTGGTTTCTGAGATCCTCACCTCCCTTAAAATGGAAAGGCCCAACACGCTGATGCATTGGGCCTTTCTGTCTGGTAATGCGATTCCTGGTGCATGTGAATGGATCAGGTCATGATGGCTTCCTCCTCTCGTTGGTCATGAGACTACTTTTTCGTCTGCGTGCAGGCAGAGATCTAGCGCTGGTTTTGCGAAGTTTGCAAAACGGAGGCGTTACTGTCTGGTTAAGGTGTTTGGATAAATTCAGGCGATTGTGATGACGGTGTGAGGTCTATATTTGAATGTGCGTTGCAGTGAAGTTCTTCAATATTACGAAGGCTGATTGTGAAGTGGCGACGAAACCCTCTTCGGCATCGTTTATCCACATGATCCCCTGATAAACCTGAGCATCGGCTGGGTCGATTATCACAAACTTCGAGTCGTTCTTTATGACGATCACCCAGTGGTAGCCTTTCCCGTTACTGTTAACCCCAACGATGGAAGTTCCCTGAATGTTTTCCCACCCGGGAAATTTTGCTTGCTCGGCATTGATGTTGGTATGCTTGGCAAGAAAGGCCACAATGTCTTTAGAGTGGGTGCGCAGATCGTTTCTT
>JBAQPK010000225.1:0-12919 GCA_049305715.1 Desulfuromonadaceae bacterium
CTACAAGCCAGCCAAGGATGGAATCGGAACAATAGATCCAGAGGGCGCCGGAAAGAGCGTATATGAGGACTATTTTCAGCACGCCACGGCGATGTCCCTTTTTTGAAGCAATGTTCATGAAGGCTCCGGTGTGGCAGGTTGAGGTCGGCTATAATCAGGTGGCCGGGATTACAGTTTCAGTATACCACCGGCGATAATAACGGTTTCGCTCCCGTCTGCCATGATTGCGGTCAGGGTCGGCTGATAGAACACGTAATCCTCGTGGAATGGGGCGCTGACGGTGCCTCCGAAGCCGGTGTTGTCCCCCAGGGCGATGTGGATCGTGCCGAGGATCTTTTCCGCCTCCAGCACGTTGTCGGGCCGGCTCGCCTTGTCGTTGGTGCCGATGCCGAGTTCGGCGATGTTCCGGCAGTTGGCGTCCTCGGCAAATCTCCCCTCCAGCCTGGCGCGGTGGGGGTCATTCCCCTCGATCCTGATAACCACTCCGTTCTCGACGGTCAGGCGGAGCGGTTCGTCGAGCTTGCGGGTCGGCCCCCATTCGATCACCATGATCCCGTGACTCTTTCCCTCCAGCGGCGCCAGGTATGCTTCGCCGGCCGGCAGGTTGCCGAAGCTCCCCTTCGCTGTCAGCAGGCCGTCGTCCCCCTCGGCGTGCCGCCCCTGTTTGCAGATGTTCATGTCGGTGCCGTTCGGGGTGGTGACCCGGATCCATTCGGCCCTGTTGACCGTTTTCACAAGGAGGGCGGTACGTGCGGCCAGGGCGTTCCAGTCAACGGTCATCGAGGTATGAAACATCTCCGGGTCGAAATGCGGTAGGCTGGCAAAGCGGCATCCGGCAGCGCAGGCCAGCGCCCGATAGCGGGTGTGGCTGGTGGAGTTGTTTGACATGGCGATGATGACCCCGGCAACGTCTTCCCTCTGCGCCAGGACAATTTTTCCGGCACGGGAGATCTCGTCCGCCCCGGCTGCCTTGGCGAGCAGCGGTGCCATCAATCCTGCTGATGTCAATGCCGCTATGATGCCGCCGCCGAAGGTCGCGAGCCATAATTCCGCCGGAGGCTCGGCTCCCGAGGCGGGCGTGGCGGGAAATTCGACAAAATCGCCGCTGCCATAGGCTCTCGCGGCAAATCCGGCCGCCGCCCGGGCGGTGGCGTTCAGTCGCGTCCGCCGGTCAAGATCAGATGCGGACGGGGTCTCGTCGGGGCGGATGATGTCGCTGAAGACCAGCACCCGCTCCCCCGCTTTAATTCCCATATTGGTTTCAAAGAGCCTGCGGAATGCCCCGTCAAGATTGTGGAGGTCTGACATACGATTGTTTCTCCCGGCCGGTAAAATAGATTCGTGCGTTAACGAAATTCTTTCCTGCAAAAAAACCGCAGAAAACATTTTCTAACTTCTAACTTACTAAAAATGAGGGTCGAAAACAACATGCATATACGCGTATAGCACATCATGGGGGAAAGGTAAAACCGGTTGGATAAACAGACATGGCTCGGTCAGTTTTTTCCTTGATTTATAAGGTGTTATTGTGATAATCATGCATACTGTATACAATTGCCAGCGGCATTTTTATTCAATAATTGCGAGTACTTAACTCTATTTTCAGGGTTGGTTGGTGGAGGTTTTTGTGGCACAGGTCGTTTTTTCCACATGGGGCGGAAGTGTAGTCGATAACAGGAGCGTATCAGGCGAGCCGGCAACGGTCAGCTTCAAGCTGCCGGTGGCTTTTGACGGAGAAAAACCGCTCAAGGCATTCATGGGATGGGACGGTATGATACTGTTCGACAAGTATGTGGATGTCCCTGCCATGACCGCCGAATACATGAAGCGCGTCCAGACTCTGTACTGCTGCGGCCGCTGCACACCGGGCAAGAAGGGAACCAAGGTGCTGATGGACCTGTTCCGGAATGTTCTTGACCGGAAGGCCTCCGAAGCCGATCTGGATACGGTCGCCGACCTGGCCGAACTGCTGAAGAACTGCAAGTGCACCCTCTGCCAGAGCGCCACAGTGCCGGTCTTCGATGCGGTCACGCACTTCCGGGCCGATTTTCTGGCCTATATCAACAGCGCCTGCGGACCGAATACCGAACCGTCGGATTTTATCCACAAGATCACCGCCCCCTGCATGGACAAATGCCCCGCCCATATCGATATCCCCAAATATATCGAGGAGATCAAAAATTATCAATACAGTGCGTCGCTGGCCACCATCCGCGAGAACATGCCGATGCCGGCTGTCTGCGGCCGGGTCTGTCCGCACCCTTGTGAAACCGCCTGTCGCCGCAAGAACGTGGATGACGCCATCAATATCATGGTGCTGAAGCGCACCGCCTCGGATTACGAACGGCAGCACAACCTCACCCCACCCATGCAGCCCAAGCCGGCCAAGGGCAAGAAGGTCGCCATTGTCGGTGCCGGTCCAGCCGGCCTGGCCTGCGCCTATTATCTGGGCCTGGAAGGCTACACATCGACGATCTTCGAAGCGCTCCCCGAAGGGTACGGCGGCGGCATGATCGCCGTCGGCATCCCTGCCTACCGCATGCCGCGCCACATCCTGCAGCGCGATGTGGACATCATCGCGTCGGTCGGCGCGGAGATCAGGTACAACACCCGGGTCGGCAAGGACATCACCCTGCCGGAGCTGAAGCAGCAGTACGACGCCGTGTTCCTGGCGCCCGGAGCCCACCGCTCCAAGCCGATGGGGGTCGAAGGCGAGGATAAGGGATACAAGGGCTTCCTCTCCGGAGGTATCGATTTCCTGCGCGAAGCCTATTTGGGTAATCCGACCGGCATGGGCAAGAAGGTCTGCGTGGTCGGCGGCGGCAACACCGCCATCGACTGTGTGCGGGTGGCCCTGCGTGAAGGCGCCGAGGAATCGATCCTTCTGTATCGCCGTTCCCGCAAGGAGATGCCGGCTGACGTGTGGGAGGTCGATGGCGCCGACGAGGAGGGCGTTCGTTTTGAATTCCAGGTGCTTCCGACCAGAATCGTCGTGGACGCCAACGAACAGGTCACCGGCGTCGAGTGTGTCCGCATGGCCATGGGTGAGCCGGATGCATCCGGACGCCGTCGTCCCGAACCGGTGCCGGGCAGCGAGTTCATCGTCGAGTGCGACACGGTCATCCCGGCAATCGGCCAGGACCCCGACCTGAGCTTCATCCCTCCCGACATGGGCATCGATATCACCAAGTGGAACACGGTCGTCACAAAATACCTGCCGCTGAAGGATGCCGCCGGCAAGGATCTGAAGGACGGCATGGGCAACATGCTCTCCCGCTCGCTGATCACCGACTGCGACGGCGTATTCGCCGGTGGTGATGCCGAGATCGGACCGCTGACCGTGGTTGCCTGCATCGGCAATGCCCACCGCGCCGCCCTGGTCATCCAGCGCTGGCTGGAAGAGGGGAAAGCCTATCTATCGGAGCAGGATATCTTCGATGACCTGCTGACCTATTTGGGCGTCTATGACAAAGGGGAACAGGTGTCGTGGCTGGATTCCTGCGACCGCGCCAACCAGAAAGAGGTGCATGGCAGGGAGCGCGCCTCCAAGGGGAACTACCGTGAGGTCGAGCTTGGCTTCGACGACAGCACCGCGCAGGTCGAGGCGGACCGATGTCTCCGCTGCTACAGGATGGCCATGGTGGCCCTGTAGGAGCGGTTCTTTTTCGTCCTGGCTGCGTCAATCTACGGTCTTGCTTGTGCGGCGTAGCGCTGCTACGCCTCCGCGCAATCCCTTGATTTTCTGCCCAGGACAAAAAACTCCTCGCTCCCGGTTTCTATAGTTTTCAAGCATATAAACAACATTCACGCTGCATGGAGATATATGGCATGGCACATACAGAGTCCAGCAACAAGAGTACGACGGCAACACTGACGATTGACGGAAAACAGGTAACGGTCCCTGTTGGCGCCACCATCCTGGAGGCGGCTGCGGAGGTGGGGATCAAGATTCCGACGCTCTGCTGGCTGAAGAAGGTCTCCACTACCGGAGCCTGCCGGATGTGCGTGGTCAAGATCGAAGGCGTCGAGCGTTTTATGACCGCCTGCAACACTCCGGTCAAGGACGGCATTACGGTTACCACGACATCGCCGGAGCTTGAGTCTGCCCGCAAAAAGACGCTGGAACTGATGCTCGTCAACCATCCTCTGGACTGCCCGGTCTGCGACGCCGGCGGAGAGTGTGAACTTCAGGACAGCTGTTTCTCCCTCAAGGTTGATAAAAACAGTTACAGGGCCGATCTGGAGCGTCTGCCGATCCGTTATGACTGGAAGCTGCTGGAGAGTGACCCGAACCGCTGTATCCTCTGTGAGAAATGTGTCAAAGTCTGCCGTGAAGTTGTCGGCCGCGAGGCGATCGAGATCGTCGACCGCGGCGACAACACGATTATCGACACGGTGACCCGCCAGCCGCTGGAGTGCGATTTCTGCGGCAACTGCATCGGCGCCTGTCCGACCGGCACGCTGATCAGCAAACCATTCAAATTCCGTGGACGTCCCTGGACGTTTGACGTTACCCCCGGTATCTGCGCATTCTGCTCGTCCGGCTGCCAGATCGAATACCATGCCAAGGATGGCCGGATTGAGCGGGTTACCAGTTCCGACGACGGCTATAACAAGGGCAACCTCTGCGTCAACGGCCGTTTCGGCTATGGCGCCTTCAATTCTCCGTCGCGCATATCATCACCGTTGATCAAGGATGCCTCGGGCGGGCTGCAGAAGGCTTCCTGGGACCAGGCGCTGGAATCTGTCGCTGCACAACTCAAAAACATTGCCGCCATTTCGGGAGGGAGTGCCGTTGCCGGCATCGGCTCGCCGCGGGTGACCAACGAAGAAAGTTACCTGTTCCAGAAATTCCTGCGCGGAGCACTGGGGAGCAACAATATCGACTCCGAGGCCCGTCTCGGCTATCTTCCCGCGCAGGTGATTCAGTGGGAGATGCTCGGTTACAGCGGCGGCACCTTCGGCATGGATGCCATCGAAAAGGCCACGGCAGTGGTTGTGATCGGCGCCGACCTCAAGGCCGAATCGGCAGGATTTGCCTATCGGGTTATTCAGGCCGCGACTAAAAACGATGCCAAGCTCGTGCTTGCCGGCAGCCGTGCCAGTTCCATGAACAAGTTTGCCAACGCATTCCTGCAGTGCCGTCCCGGCAGCGAGGCCTGGCTGGTTGCCGGCCTTAACAAGGCGGTGCTTGCCGAAGGGCTTGCCGTTGCAGGGAACGTGACGGAACTGGAGGGCCTGAAGTCATCCCTTGACTCCCTTTCGTTCGAGCGCATCAGTGAAATGTCGGGCATATCCGAGGCCCGGCTTCGTGAAGCTGCCGTTCTGATCTGCTCTGGTGGCCGCACCGCAGTGATCTACGGTGCCGATGTCATTCGTTCGGCCGACAGTCGGAACGCTGTTGCAGGGACGGTTGATCTGGCGCTGCTGACCGGTGCCGTTGCCGGGACGGGAGCCGGAATTTATCCGCTGGACGAGAAAAACAACACCCAGGGTATGCTTGACATGGGGGTCTGCCCCGAGTACCTGCCGGGATACCGTATCTATGACCATGCCGCCGCCGCATTCGGCGCATCCTGGAATGCCGCCGTGCCTGCGGTCCCCGGCAAAGATCTGTTTCAGATACTGGATGCAATTGAAGCAGGCGAGATCAAGGCGCTGTACGTCATGGGGAGTGATCCGCTCCATTTCATGCCGAATCGCAGCCGGGTCATGAAGGCTCTGCAGAAATTGGAGTTGCTGATCGTTCAGGACCTGTTCCTGACCGATACCGCCAGCTTGGCGCACATTGTACTCCCGGCCGCAACCGGCGCTGAAAAGTCCGGCTCGTTCACCTCGGCCGACAACCGGGTACAATGCTTCAGTGCCGCCGTCAAACCGGCCGGCGAGGCACGGAGTGATGCCGAAATTCTGACGGCACTGCACCGCCTGATTTCACCGGAAACAGCCGGCGGAGTTCAGACGCTCGATGCCCTGCATCACGAGATCACCGCGCTGACCGGCCTCTATAGCCAGGTCTGCGATCACGCCGGCTGCCGAATGGCGCGTATCAAAAACCGTACGGCAACATCCGTTTGCCGTCCGTTGGCGCCGTTGGCGGCACCCCCGGCTCTACGCCCGTTTGCATTGACGGTGGGTCCGGTGCTGCATCACAATGGCTCGATAACAACCTTGTCGCGGAACAACCTGTTGGTGTCGGGCGAAGCGTATGTTGAGATGTGCAGCCTGGATGCTGCATCAATCGGTGTCACTGCCGGAGATGTCCTCAAAATTACTTCTGAAACGGGCAGCGTCTTGCTGAAAACGCGGTTGTCAGAGCAACTGCAGCGCGGTTCTTTGTTTGTGCCGGCACACTTCAGGGATGCAGCGATTACCACGTTAACCAGTTCCGCTTCGTTTCCAGAGTATGTCTCGCTTTCAAAGGCGTGAAATTGTCGTAACCTGTTTGTTTTGATTACAAAACGCCGCCTTGCGCGGCGTTTTTTTTATGTAGTACCCGAATCCTGTCGCAATCATGGTATATTCGTCGGACAGAGATAAGGGAGGATATTCCAATGAAAGATGATGATAGTGGCGGATACCTGCCTGATATGATGACAGTTCCAGCGGCAAGACTGCAATGAGCAGCAGTATCAGGAATAGAAACAGGGCCCTGTTTCAGGCGGAGACACCCCTTCATGCGTACGGACGGGTAGGACAGCTCACGGTCTGTCTGGTCTCTCCGAATCGTTATCAAACCGGTATGAGCAGCCTCGGTTTCCAGACGGTTTATTCGCTTCTGGCCGGCTCGGGCGGCATACGTTGCGAGCGGGGCTTCCTCCCCGACCGTGAGGAGCTGGAAGAATACCGCCGCAGCGGAACGCCGCTCCTCTCGCTGGAATCCTCAACCCCGTTTGCCGATTTTGATGTGGTTGCCTTTTCCACCTCGTTTGAGCCGGACTACCTGAATATCCCCCTGATCCTTAAGCTGGCGCGCATTCCGATCTACTCTAACAGCCGCAGCCAGTCCGACCCGTTGATCATCGCCGGTGGCGCGGCCTTCTTCATCAACCCCGAACCGGTCGCCGACTTAATCGATGTCATCTGCATCGGTGAGGGAGAGGATGTCATCCCCGGCATGATTGCCACGCTCCTCAATCCCGTTGATAACGGAAGGCGAGGGTTGCTGCAGGCTCTCGCCACGATTCCCGGCGTATACGTCCCCTCTTTTTATCATCCCCGCTATCATGGGGGGGGCTTGGCCGGGTACGATACCGAAGCGGGAGCCCCGCTGCCGGTCACCCGCGTGCCGGTATGTCTGGAACAGCATGAACCCTCGTCTTCGCAGATCCTGACCGACAATACCGAGTTCGGAGACATGTTCCTCGTGGAAGTCAGCCGGGGCTGTCCGCGCGGTTGCCGCTTCTGCAGCTCCGGGTTTATCTATGGCGCTTTTCGTCAGCAGCCGTTTGATAACATTGTCGCCCTGATCGACCGGGGGCTGGTCCATCGGGGCAAGGTGGGACTGGTGGGCGCGGCGGTGTCCGATTATGCCGGGATCGGCCGGCTCTGCCGGTATATAGTCGAAAAAGGAGCCAGGGTTTCCGTTTCATCCCTGCGGGTTGACCGGATCGATCCTGACATGCTGGATGCCCTGATTGCCAGCGGGCACAAAACGATCTCCCTTGCCCCGGAGGGGGGCTCGCAGCGGATGCGTGACCTGATACGCAAGAACCTGACCGAGGCTCAGATTCTGGATGCGTGTGAGATGTTGATTGAACGCGATATTCTCAATCTGAAGCTGTACTTCATCATCGGTCTGCCGGGTGAAACTGATGCCGACCTTGACGAGCTGGTCCGGCTTGTTGAAACGATTCGTGAGCGGGTCATCGCGCGGGGACGCGCCAACAAGCGGCTGGGTGAAATTACCCTGTCGGTCAACCCGTTCATTCCGAAGCCGTTTACCCCCTTCCAGTGGTGCGGTATGGAACCGCTCTCCTCGCTGGAGCGGAAGGTCAAGCTGCTGGAGGGGCGACTGAAGCGGCTGTCAAATGTCAGGTTGAAGGTGGAAAGCCTGCGCGAGTCGTATCTGCAGGCACTCTTGTCGCGTGGCGACCGCCGCTTGGCGGCGATGCTGGTCGAAATGGCAGAAGGATCGAACCTAAAAAAGGCAGCCAAATCCTGCGGAATCGATACGGGTTGGTATGTTGAGCGAACGATCGCCGGAGACGACTTTTTGCCGTGGAGTGTCATCGGTACGGCGGATCAGGATAAGCTGCGCCACGAATACGACAGAGCGCATGCCGGAGGAAGTGGTCACTAATGAAGATATGTTCTCTTTGTGGTACGGAGTATGATGAGACGGACTCCAAATCTCTGTACGCCGAAGCGGGTGAGTGGCTTGCCGGTGAAGTGTGGCAGGATGCGGGGAAATTATGTCAAACCTGTCTTGAAAACAGGGCCAGACTGGTGATGATGTACGCACACGATATCAATTCATGAACCGGATGAGTGATGTGGACTGAAAAGGTGCATCGGCAGGAAACCGTTGTGCGGATTTCCGGACTTTCATGCCCACCCCGTCAGTGCCGGTTAAGTGCGGAGATGTTGTATTTTATGATGCAGTAAATGGCCTTGAAGCCATCCCGCCAGCTGATCTTCTTCCCCTCCTGATAGGTGCGGCCATAATATGAAATACCTACTTCATAAATTCTGATATTCGGTATTTTGGCAATGGCCGCGGTTACTTCCGGTTCGAAGCCGAATCTCTTTTCTTTCAGGGAAAGTGATTGGATCAATTTTGTGCTGAACAGTTTATAGCACGTTTCCATGTCAGTCAGATTCAGGTTGGTCATCATGTTTGACATGGCGGTAAGAAATTTGTTTCCAATGGTATGCCAGAAGAATAAAATCCTGTGCGGTTTACCGCCAGCAAAACGTGAACCGTAAACAACATCAGCAAAGCCGTTGACAACCGGCTCAAGGAGCAGATTGTACTCCTTCGGGTCGTACTCCAGATCCGCATCCTGGATTATCAGGAATTCTCCCGTTGCCTTTCGTATTCCCGTATGGAGTGCGGCTCCTTTCCCCATGTTCCGGTCATGTCTGACGAAGTGTATGTTCAGCGCCTGGTTGGCGGCCATGTAGGAATGGATTGCCAGGTCGGTTGCGTCCGTGGAACAGTCATCTACGATGATGATCTCTTTACGTATATCATCGATCAATACGACTTCCTTGATTTTGTCGAGTATGACGTGAATGGTTGCTGCTTCATTATAGGCGGGAATAACTATAGATAGCATGCGTGTCATCGAAGGTATTCTTTCTCGTCGGATTTTTCTATGCCGGAGCGATTTGCGGTTAGACCGGTCTTTGACATAGTTCAAGTCCCGGATGAGGTCGAAGTATGTCAGGATGTCCCGGGGTATCGACTGATCTCCCCGGAACATACTGATGACAATGGAAAAAGAGAGCAGTCTGCAGGAAGTTCGATGCTAGCGTGCAGCCACCGCTTCAGCAGCAGCGCGCCCGAGGGCTTCACACTGCTCAAGAACTTCGGGTCTTGGTGAGAACTGCGATCGCACGGTTTCGCCCACAAGTTTAAAGCCAAGACTCTTGAGGCGCTCTTCGGCCATTTTGCAGGCCTCTCCGCTCCAGCCGTAGCTGCCGAAAATTCCCGCCAGATTGGTTTTCAGCGTTACGGTGCTTAGATAGGCCAGCACTTCCCACATCGGTTTTGCGATGTCGCGGTTAAACGTCGGAATTCCGAAAAGCAGGGCATCGGCCTCTTCCATCAGATTGCGCAGTTCGCTGGCATTCAGATTGTTGATATGGTAGCTGGCAACCTCTATCCCCCTCCCCTTGGCACCGGCTGCAACGGCGTGAGCCATCTTTTCAGTGCTGCCGTGCGGAGAAAGATACAGGAGAACAATCTTTTTGCTCTGTGAGGTCGGCTTGCTCCAGCTTTCAAACTGCTGGATAACTTTCCACGGATCACGCCTGATGATCGGACCGTGACTGGGGCAGATCATGTCGATCACATCGTGGCGTATCTTCTCGACAGCTGAAAGAACCTTGTCCTTGAAGGGGCGGAAGATGCAGTCAAAATAAAAATGGCGGGCGGAGGTGAAATCATCAACCTCGTCGTTAAATATGTGACCGGTCTGCCAGTAGTGGGCCGCAAACGCATCGCAGGAAAAGAGGATGTTCTCTTCCTCAAGTCGTGTGAACATGGTATCAGGCCAATGAAGAAAAGGTGCGGAGATAAAGCGGAGTGTGCGCCCCCCCAGATCGAGGGTGTCCCCGTCCTTGACGGTTTGACAGGTGATCGGTTTAAGCAGGATATTGCCGAGAAAAATCTTGGCGGCTGTCGTGCAGTAGACGGTAGCCTGGGGCGCCTGTTCCAGCAGATACGACAGTGAGCCGGAGTGGTCATGCTCGGTATGGTTGACGATTATATAGTCGATGGTCTTGGGGTCTACCAACGATCTGACCTTATCCATGTATTCGTCAACAAATTTTTCCTCGACAGTGTCGATAAGTACTGTTTTTTCGGTCCCTTTAAGCAGGTAGGCATTGTAACTGGTGCCATGTTCCGTCGGGAAAAGGTCGTCAAAGACTCTCAGGTCCGGATCTTCCGATCCGATCCAGTAGAGCCCCGGTTTAATTTCTATCGGTCCCGGCATAAGCTGTTGTCTCCTTTTTTGACAGTTATCTAACTGCGTTTAGTACGTGAGCTTTCGTTCATGTGCATGTTGAAATAAAATAACGTGGTTATGCACATGTCTGATTATCAGGGCGGAGCGGCAAACGTTCTGTCTGATTTCGATATCCTACCGAATTGATTGTCAATATATCAGAACTAATATCTCGTGTACAAGCTGCAAATGATAACTTTACAATTGTTTCGCCGCCCTGATTCTGCTACATAGATAGATATGAAAGAAAAAGTCCGTTCACGAATAGACTCCTTGCGGCCACTGCTGAAAGACCCCGTACCGGACGTTCGAATCGCCGCAGCCGAGGCAATTGAAAAGCTGGAAGCTGCCAGCAGTGTTGAGGAAATTCTCACAACGCTTAAAACAGGTGACATGGGTGCCCGAGTCGGTGCCATCTATGCCTTGGGCGACATTGGTGGTGAGAAGGTGCTTCCTCCGCTAGTATATTGTGCCCGCCGCCCCGAAGTGGATATTCGTTCGGCGGCAACGGCGGTGCTGGGAAAGCTGGCTATACCGGCGACTCTCCCGGTCCTGGTTGAGCTTCTTGATGATAAAAACCCGGCTATTCAGAGCCGGGCGATAGATGCGCTGCGCAATTATCCGGTTACCCCGGAGATTCTCAAAAAACTCCGCACCTTTCTGAGCGCGAGTGACGGTGTGCTGGAGGCCGAGGCTGCAATGGCCCTCGCAGCGTTCAACGACCTGTCTTCATTGAGTATGATCCAGGCGCTTCTAACCTCTCGCCACGCATCAACCCGTCAGGCGGCTGCCACGGCGCTCAGCCGCATGCCCATTCAGTAATTTCCGCTCGAAATCAAGCTCCCGATATCAATGTTTTTCAATAACGGATCAACTACAGCGACTATCCGTGCGTAGAGTGATCCGTCAGCGCCGGTCAGCGCCTGTTCCCGCGGTGCACCTAATCGCTTGCCTTTGCCATCAATCAGAATCCTCACCAGCGGAGCATTTTTATCCAGCGGGTTCGGGCGATACACAAGCGCAATTTCGTTAGTATCAAGCCGCACGAGTGTTCCCACCGGATAGGTTCCCATCATTTCAACAAAACGCTCAAAAACAGCCTCGTTCAGAGTTGTTTTCGTCATCTTTTTCATGGTGCTTATTGCTACTTTATGAGGGTACGCGGGCTGGTAGACGCGCAGCGTTGTAATGGCATCGTAGGTGTCAGCAATGGTAACAATGTCAATCATCTGATTAAAAGAACGTTTGCTTGCCCATTCGGGGTATCCGCTTCGGTCATGGTACAGGTGGTGTCCCAGCACGACAGGAGCGATATGCGGTTTCAGCCCTTCCATTTTGCTGATAATTTCGGACCCGAGTTCGGGATGTCGCTTCATTTCATCAAATTCAACGCTGGAAAGTTTTCCCGGTTTGTTAAGAATATCTTTTGAAATCAGAGTCTTGCCAATGTCATGGAGTTGCCCCGCAATTCCCAGATCTCTGACGCTTGTCGCATCCAGGCCGAGCGTCGCCCCCAAAGCCATCGAAATAATGCCGACATTGACGCAGTGAGTATAGGTGTAGTTGTCATAATCCTTGATCATGGTCAATCCGAGCAGTGCCCATGGTTCCCGCATGGTGACTCCAGCCATCTGATCGACAACCGTTAACAACGGTGCGCTGTTAGGTATGCGGCCGTTTTCAATGTCGCTGCAGATCGTTTTGACGGCAGAGAGCGCACCGTTGTGCATCTCAATCTTATCACCGCCGAGGTCGTTTTCAGGCTCGTCATTGGTTTGGCTGGAATTTTCGTCTCCATTGCGGACAAGCCTCAGGTGAGTGACACCCCGCTCCGCCAACTGGCGTGAAAGAACGTCAAAACTGACGCCCTTGGCGGAAAATAGTTTGGCAAATGACTCCAGCTCTTCAAAACTGATCGATGAGGTCGCTACAATCCGGCTTATCTTCTTCTCCAGCATCCGATTTGTCATGTCGGTGATTACCGCTGACGGTGCGATGAAGAGATGATCGTCAAAGAGCATGATACCGTCTATAAGCCCCCAAGTGACCTGCTCTTCCTCGCCGAGGGTCGTTGTCAGAATCTTGTAGAGCTCCATGAGCGGCTGTCTGATTGCCGGATGCGAAGCGGGGTAAAAGGCCATTCCTTTAACCGCACCGGATAAAAGCGTGATAAATCTAAGCGCGCTCGGTTTATCAAGAGATCCCATCAGGTTTTCCTTCTGTTTTTTCGATCATGGCAAGCG
>JBAQPK010000226.1:0-2409 GCA_049305715.1 Desulfuromonadaceae bacterium
CATCGGCAAGCTGCAGCACCGGACTCGTAATCGGCAGAGTCGAAACGCCACGCAGCTCCCCGATAACCCCGCTCACCTGGACTTCAGAGGGGTCACGCGCCGGCAGCCAGCCGGACTCGCCACCCGACGTCTCAACCAGATAGCCCAACCGTTCCAGATCATCGAAAACGGTCTCAAGCGGCATCAGCGGCATATTCAGTTCGGCAGCCAGAAGCTGCGCGGACGGAGGGTGACCACCTTTTTGAAAGTGGAGTCCCACCTGCACCAGCAACGCCACAGCCAGTTGTTCGCGGGCCGTTGCAGTCAGACGAACAGCGCCGTTTCCGGAGATGCCGTGCCCGCGATGTTGATGGGCAAACACGATCTCCAGACCGAAAAGAACGATCAGCCAGCTCGTATAGATCCAGACCAGAAAAATGGGAACAGCCGCCAGCGTCCCGTAAATGGCGTTATAGTTGGCAACACCGACCTGAAAGTGAAAGTAGCCCCACTGGGCCAGTTCCCAGGCGGTGCCGGCTATAACACCTCCCGTCACCGCGGAAGCAAAGCGGATCCGGGTATTGGGGATGAAGATGTACAGGAAAACCATGGCGATCCAGACGCTGAGATAGGGGAGAAAACGAAACAGCAGCAGGATCGCATCACCAAGATAGGTATTCTGGATCAGCCACAGCAGTATCCACTGGCTCTGCAGGGAGGAGGTCATGCTGGTCGCCGCGAGGAGCAGGATCGGTCCGACGATGACCACACTCAGGTAGTCACTGAAGCGCCTCTGCAGCGAACGGGTCTCGCGCACCCCCCAGACGGCGTTGAACGCCTCCTCGATGCTTCCCATGAGGGAGATAACGGTCAAAACCAGCAGCACAAGGCCGATCGCCCCCAACGACTTCACATTGGTGTTGTTCACATAGGCGATGATTCGGGAAATAGTTTCCTCGGAATCCCCGGCGATCTGCTGCAGAAGGGGTTCCAGGGCATTTTGTGCGCCAAGACCCTTGAGTACTGAAAAAGCGATGGCCAGAAACGGGACAAGGGAAAGGACGGTGGTATAGGTGAGCGCTGCGGCGCGCAGATGCCCCTGGTGGGTGGAAAAATTGACTGATATGGAATAGATGACCTGGAGAATCGAAAAAAAACGACCCTTCTGTCCGCGCCACTTCTCGGGAGAATCGGTGTGCAACAGTTCAGGAATTTTCGTATTCTGCATGGCGCGCCTCGTTTCGTTTCATGGAGCAGAATTTCTCAAATGGTAATCGTCTCTCCCGGGCGCACCCGCCGCTGTTCATCCCTCGCCGGGGCCTCGATAGAGGAGGAGAGCAGATAAAAGAAGATGACTATCGCGGCACAAATACCAATTAGAATCGGCATGATACGGACCTTGACATCGTTTTTGAGCGGTGAAAGCGCAAAACCGAAGGCCGTCACTACAACGCCATAACCGCCGATCGCCGCAGCCCAGAACATTCCAAGCCGGTATAATCGACTCTCCGCAGCAAAGGATAATGAGAGCAGCTCCGCGAGCTGACCGTGATAAAAACTGGCGATAATAATCAGGAACAAGGCCGCCATGACCAAACGCATTCCATTTCTGACCGTTCGTTTACGCACCGCCTACCATCCTTTTAGCCCTGACAACACACCTATAGGTGCATTAAACCGCGCAAAGCGCGGGAACACCACTTCATATCTACTGATTGCCACACCATGAAACATCGCCAAGCCCGACCCGCAGAACTTCCGGGGTCGCACCTATCAGGCTCACGACAGAGCTGACGTCAGTTGTCAGAATACCGCCGTCAATGACAAAATCAAGGTGGCTGCCGAATGTTTCTGCAATGGTGCGGGGATCCCCCTCCGGTTCTTCACCGGAAAGATTGGCGCTGGTTGTTATAATCGGATTGCCCAGTGCGGTCACAAGATCGCAACATATTCTGTTGTCCGGAATACGGATCCCGACCGTTTTCTGCCGGGTCAGAAGCAGATCGGGGACTTCACGGGTCGCCTCAAAAACGAACGTGTATGCACCGGGAAGATAACGTTTTATGATCTTGAACGCGGAGTTGCTGACCCGGGCATACCGGGATATTTCCGACAGCGACGAACAGATTACCGAGAACGGCTTGCGTCGATCGCGCTGCTTCATCTGATAGATCCGTTCGATACTTTTTTTACAGAAGATCGAACAGCCGATGCCGTAGGTCGTATCGGTCGGATATGCGATTACCCCGCCATTCTTGAGGCTGTCGATAACCCGTGAGATCTGGTGCGGCTGCGGATATTCGGGATTAATTTCCAGTATCACGGCGCCGCCCCCCCTGTCCGGTTCCCGCCTGAAATCCCGGAGAACTCTTCACATTCGAAAACATCGTCCGAAAGAACCTCTGTTTCCTGGTGCGGGATATCCTGAAC
>JBAQPK010000227.1:0-3115 GCA_049305715.1 Desulfuromonadaceae bacterium
GATCTGTTCGCAGCATTCGGAGTAGGAATTGCCACTTCCGCACGGACATATGGTCATGATTGATTCTCCTTGGTACGTTAGAAGTTGCCCTGTGAGGACTTTCGTCCTGTTTAGTGGGCCGAGCAGAAAATTTTTATAATCGCATCCGGCCTCTTTGAAGGGGGGGCGTGAGTGATTGTTGTTCAGGTGACATATTTTGTACTCTTTTGTCAAATAATATCTCAAAATAAACTTGTATGAATTTCGTTTTCACTGTACCCTTAAAGGTTCGAAAAAACATGTTGAAGAGTGAGGGCGGGATGAAAATATCGAACAGGGAATTGCTGCAGGCTCCATTGTCAGCGCATGAGGCACGGTGGGTGGGTGAGCTTGCAGACAAGCTGTCTGATGATGTCGATTTGACGTTTGAGGAGTCGAAAATACTGACCAGGCTTTCGATCAGGGAGTGGCCGGACGCGCTTATACACAAGGTAAAAGATGCCATCGACGTCGAAGATTTTCTGATGGAAGATCCGGATCGGTAGCCGCCGGGATCGTGGCAAAAGCAGGAGTCATACAACGTGAAGGAGTACCATTTGAAAGACCGGCGCAACGCATTCATCGCATTAATACTGACCTTCGTTATACTTGCCCTTGTCGCGTGTACAAATGGCAGGAACGGTGAACCGAGGGCAAGAACACAAAAGGAAACCGAACTGAAGGCCGCCGAGGCCGCATTCGCGGCAACAACGACGGCCTCCAGGGAAGCTGCGGTTTTTGCGGCGCAGACGAGTGCTGCTCGCAACTCGGCTCCCAAAATAAAGTACAGTGCCGGTGAGAGCCCGGAGTATGCCAGGCAATGTGGTTGGCCGGTGCCGTGTCCCGCACCGCTCCCCGGTTCGATTCTGCCATCCAGCCGTATTGTTGCCTATTACGGCAACCCGCTTTCGAAGAAGATGGGAGCCCTTGGAGAATTTCCCAAGGATGATATGCTGCGGCGCCTGAAAGGTGAAGTGGCAAAATGGCAGGCCGCTGACCCGGCAACTCCGGTGCAGCCGGCGCTGCATCTGATTGCAGTGGTGGCACAGGGGGCGCCCGGCAAGGATGGCAAATACCGTATGGTCATGCCGGACAAAATTATAAACCAGGTTTACGGCTGGGCCAAAGAGGCCGGTGCGGTCATGTTCATCGATATTCAGACCGGACATGACGACATCCGTTCGGTGCTGCCGCGCTTCGAATGGATTCTGAAGAATCCTGACGTGCATCTGGGGATCGATCCGGAATTCAACCTGATAAAAAGCGGCAAAAAACCGGGTACCAAGATCGGCACCTACGATGCGGCCGATATCAACTACGCTTCCGCCTATCTGAAAGAGCTGGTTGTAAAATACAAGCTTCCCCCCAAGGTTTTTGCCGTGCACCGCTTTACCCGCAACGGCGTCACAAATTCAAAAAACATCGTGCTGCGCCCTGAAGTGCAGATTGTCATGCATATGGACGGCTGGGGGGCTCCCTGGCTGAAGCGGGATTCGTACAAGGATTATGTCGTTGCCGAGCCGGTGCAGTATACCGGATTCAAGCTTTTTTATCATAATGACACAAAGAAGGGCGACCCGCTGCTGACTCCGCGGGAAGTTCTCAAGCTGAATCCGAAGCCGCTCTATATACAGTACCAATAGCCGGCCGGAACCGGTAAGCGTGCTGCTTATATTCCCACCCCTCGCCAAAGCGTGTGAACCCCCGGTCGGCATAGCGTGTCTGGCCGCTTCATTGAAGGCTCACGGTGTCCGTTGCCGAACACTGGATGCCAACCTTGAAGGACAGCTCTGGTTGCTGGAGCAGCCGCTGACCGCAACTGATACCTGGAGCCGCCGGGCGGCCAAGGGACGGGTACGGAACCTGGCCGCTCTGCGCGACATCAAGATCTACCGGACGCCTGACCGCTATCGCCGCGCCATCAGTGACCTTGACCGTATCCTGGCCATTTCTGCTGCCGAAAACGGTGTTGTGGCCGGGCTAGCCGACTACCAGCATATAACGCTCTCGCCATTGCGCAGCCATGACCTGCTTGCTGCTGCGCAGCAGCCGGAACAGAATCCGTTTTTCTCTTATTTCAATCAGCGATTTACGGAAATTCTTGCCGGTGTCGAAACGGTAGGATTTTCACTCAATTATCTCAGCCAGGCGCTCTGCACCTTTGCAATGATCGGCCACCTCAGAAAACGGTATCCGGCGCTGAAAATTGTACTTGGGGGCGGGTTGGTGACCTCATGGATGCAGCGTCCTGGCTGGTGCAATCCTTTCGAAGATATGGTGGACCACCTGATCTCCGGGCCGGGAGAGGAGCCGCTGCTGGCGCTCCTGGGGAGCGGTGGGGCGCCGAAGCTGCATGTGACCCCCGATTACACGACGCTGCCGCTGGGGGAGTATTTGTCTCCCGGCCTGATTCTTCCCTACAGCGCCGGCAGTGGCTGCTACTGGAACCGATGCTCGTTCTGCCCGGAGCGTGCCGAAGGCAACGTGTACCGTCCTGTTCCGCCCGCTGCCGTGTTGTCGGACCTGAAGCTTCTGACCGAACAAACCGGGCCGGTACTGATCCATCTCCTTGATAATGCCGTCAGTCCGGCACTGCTCCGCGCCCTCGTGGAAAATCCGCCGGGGCCTCCCTGGTACGGCTTTGCACGAATTGACGAAGGGCTGGCCGACCCGGAGTTCTGCCGTGCCCTGAAGCGCTCGGGGTGTGTCATGCTCAAACTGGGACTGGAGTCGGGTGATCAGGGCGTGCTGGACCGGATGTGCAAGGGGATCGATCTCGGATTGGCCTCCCGGGTTTTGAACAACCTCCACGAGGCCGGGATCGCGGTCTACTGCTATCTGCTGTTCGGGACACCGGGGGAGACGCTGGTGGAAGCTCGCCGGACACTCGATTTTATCGTCCGGCATCACCGGACGATAAAATTTCTTAACCTGGCGCTGTTCAATATGCCACTCTATGGAGATGAAGCCGGGGAATACGGTCACCAGCCGTTCTACGAAGGTGATCTTTCGCTCTACACCGCTTTCCGGCATCCCGGCGGCTGGGATCGCAGGGAGGTTCGCCGTTTTCTGGAGAGTGAATTCAAACGTCACCCCG
>JBAQPK010000228.1:0-6998 GCA_049305715.1 Desulfuromonadaceae bacterium
GTCCTACGGTCACATTCTGGATAATCTTGACCGGTGCCGGCAATGCTCCGGCCCGCAGGACGATCGCAAGGTCGGCGGCGGTTTTTTCGGTGAAATTACCCGATATCTGGGCGCTGCCGCCGGAAATCCGCTCACGGATGACCGGAGCGGAGTGGATATTGTTATCAAGAACGATTGCAAAGCGTTTACCGACGTTTGCCGCCGTGACCTGGTCAAACAGCTTGGCGCCCAGAGAATTGAATTCAATCCCGACATAGGGCTGATTGAACTGTGAATCGATTCTGACCTGGGCGTCCGTCAAGAGATCACCGGTGATCATCGATTTTTTCTGGACGACGATCGGAATTTCCGTAACCGCGCCCGTTGCCGGATCCACAGATTTTTCCTTGAGAAGCTCGGCGTCATCGGGAATCGTACCGAATGTCGGTGAGATGTCCTCCCGTACCATTTTAAAATCCAGTCGCGCGGTGCGTCCGATGAGTTCGATGGCCCGCTGCGGATCCTTGATACCGGGGAGCTGGACAACGATGTGATTGATCCCTTCGCGCTGAATGGTCGGCTCCGAAACGCCAAACTGGTCGATCCTGTTACGGATCGTTTCGAGGGCCTGCTGAACAGCCTTGTCCTTGCGATCCTGCGCATCCTTCTCGCTCACCCGCAACGTCAGGGCAACGAAGCCCCCTTCATCAAAAGTCGGACTCTGCTCATAGGAAGGATATTTATCTTTGATCAGTTTTTGTACTGTATCGGCAGTCCCCTTCTCGTACAGGACAACTGAAACCTTATCAGAGCCGGTTCTGGAAATGCGTTTGAAATGAAGATTTTTGCTGGTCAGCGTGTCTTCAAGATCCGTGGCGACGAGATCAAGGGACCCTTCAACCGCCTTCTGGGTATCAACCTCCATCACCAGGTGGGTTCCACCCTGCAGGTCAAGCCCGAGATGGATCTTGTCCTTCGGCAAAAGACCACCCCACCAAGACGGCAGCTTGCTAGCAAGGGTCGGAGTCAGGAACAGAAACGACAGTACAACAAAAACTGCTATCAGGCTTATACGCCAGCCAGTATCTTTCGGCATAAGGCTCGTTCTCCTTTTCAGATTTTGAACTAGTCCTTCTTGATTGCGGCTATATAGCTCTTGGTAATCTTGATATTTACATTGTTTGCGACCTCAAGTGTCACAAGATCGCTTTCAACAGCGGTGATTTTACCATGAACTCCACCGGCTGTAATGACATTGTCGCCCTTTTTCATCGACTCCAGCAGGGCTTTATGCTCCTTGGCCTTTTTCTGCTGCGGACGAATAAGCAAAAAATAAAATATTGCAAACATAAATACCAGCGGAATAATCTGCTGAAACGCCGCCATGCCGCCGCCGGCGCCGCCTGCGGCCCCTCCCGGTGCACTCCCCATCGCAAAAGCCAATCCAAACATGTTGTTATCCTCCCTTTTCAGTTTATTGCTTCTGCAGCATTGTCGATTTAAATTGCCTGCGAAATTCGTCAAAACCGTTATTCTGAATTGCTTCCCGGACTCTCCGCATAAGGTCAAGATAGAAGTGGAGATTGTGATAAGTATTCAACTGCGACGACAGAATTTCACCCGACCGGTACAAGTGCCTCAGGTAGGCGCGCGAATAATTTTTGCAGACCTTGCAGCTGCAGGCCGGATCGAGCGGCCCCGCATCATCCTCATATACCTTGGACTTGATGTTGACCCTCCCCTGGCTGGTAAAAAGCATGCCATTGCGGGCGTTTCTGGTCGGCATGACACAATCGAACATATCATAGCCATGCCAGACAGCTTCAACCAGATCTTCGGGTGACCCAATTCCCATAATATATCTCGGAGCGTCCTGCGGCAACAGGGTGGAACAGCACTCCATCACTCCGTACATCTGCTCTTTTTCTTCGCCAACCGACAGACCGCCCAGGGCGTAGCCATCGAAACCGATTGAGCAGATATCATCCACGCTACGCGCCCGCAGGTCGTAATGCATTCCTCCCTGGATAATTCCGAACAACTGCTGCCCGGCACGAGTATGAGCATCTTTGCAACGTCCGGCCCAACGGGCCGTCAGTTCAAGGGAGCGACTGACATACTGGTAATCCGCGGTGGCAGGGGGACACTCGTCAAAGCACATGATGACATCGGCACCGAGCGCTTCCTGAACATGAGTCGCCAGCTCAGGCGTCAACATGTGATAGGAGCCATCCAGATGAGACTGAAATTTGACCCCCTCCTCACTGATTTTGCGCAATTCTCCGAGGCTGAAAACCTGAAAGCCGCCACTGTCGGTGAGAATCGGCCTGTCCCAGTTCATGAAGCGGTGAAGCCCCCCCATCTGTTCTACCAGACGATGACCCGGCCTCAGGTACAGGTGGTAGGTATTTGCCAGGATAATCTGTGCCTTGACAGCGTGGAGATCTTCCGGTGTCATCGCCTTAACGGTAGCGTTGGTGCCGACCGGCATAAAGATCGGTGTTTCAACCACACCGTGTGGGGTTTTCAGAGAGCCGAGCCGCGCTTTGCTGGATGTATCACGATGAAGTATGGAAAAAGTTTCAGCAGAAAATGTTTCTGGCACACGACCCCTCAGGAGATGAGCATGGCATCCCCGTAACTGTAAAACCTGAACCCGCGGGATACCGCTTCACGATAGGCTTCAAGCACAAATTCACGACCGGCAAGAGCAGAAACCAGCATCAGAAGCGTCGATTCCGGCAGGTGAAAATTGGTGATAAGGGCATCAACAACCTTGAAACGGTAACCGGGGTAGATGAAAATATCGGCCTCTCCACTCCCCTCAGCTACCTGCCCGGATTGTTGCGCTGAATATTCAAGTGTTCTGGCCGTTGTCGTCCCGACGGCAATGACCCGTCCGCCTGCGGCTTTCGCCCTGTTGACCGCCTCTACCGTTTCGTGAGGAATGGAATAGCGCTCCGTATGAATCCGATGCTCCTCAACATGCAGGACGCGCACCGGCTGAAAGGTGCCCAGCCCGGTATGCAACGTAAGAAAGGCGGTTTCTATACCGTTCGATGCCAGCCGGGCCAGCAGTTCATCTGTAAAGTGAAGACCGGCGGTCGGCGCTGCAACCGCACCCGGTTTCCGCGCGACAACCGTTTGATAGCGCTCACGGTCGGCATGGCAGTCATCACGCTGCAGATACGGGGGGAGAGGGATGTGCCCCTCACGTTCCAACCAGCCGTCAAACGGCTCGCTCCCGGTAAATTCGACCAGCCAGTTTTCAGAAGCGCACCGAGACAGTACAACAGCGGCCATGCCGGACTCAAGCAGAATATTCTGCCCTTCCCGAAATTTCTTCGATGACCTGAGCAGGCATTCCCATCGTTCCTGGCTGCCGGCCAAACGGCGCAACAGAAAGATTTCAACACTACCGCCAGTCGGCTTACGCCCAAACAACCTGGCCGGAATAACACGTGTGTCATTCATAACCAGCAGATCACCCGGAAGAAGATAGCGTTGAAGATTGCAGAACGTGTCTTCAGCAAGCGATCCTGACGAGCGGTCGATCAGCATTAAACGCGATCCGTCCCGTTTTGCGGGGGGGTGCCGGGCAATTAAATCCTGTGGCAGGTTATATGTAAAATCCTTGACGAGCATTCAACCCTACATTCAACGGATATCAGAAAGTTTTTTCAACTCCGTGCCGGGGTAGTAGTAGGAAAGAATTTCTCCACATCGAAAGCCGTCGAGCGCACGCTGCTTGGCGCCCCATTGGCATAGTCCGACACCATGTCCATTGCCGCTTCCGGAAAAGCTGATTTCAGTTTTTGTGTTCTTCAGCGTAAAACGGGTGCTCTTTATGACGCCATACCCGACAGCCTTGCGAAACTGTTCGCCGCTGATCGTGACGCTCCCCTTTGACGCCAGCAGGGCAATCTGTTTCAGTCTGCCCCGTGAATTGACCGTTCCCGGCTTCAGATCGTACAGGCCCGAAACTTTATACCCGGCCGCCCGCAGACGCTCTTCGATCTCTTTGAGAGGGAGCTTGTATTCCCAGGCTGTGGCAGCGGGTGATGTCAGACAATATTGACAGTCAACGCCCTCCAGGTACGGCAATGAAGCCCCCCAGACATTCTCGGAGGCTTCGGTTCGCCCGCCACAACTTGAGTGATAGAAGGCCTGAATGATGCCGTTGCCGAACGTCAGCACCTCTCCCTCAGTCTCAAGAACCGCGCGCCGGGCTCGGCTGTCTTCAATCAGGCACCCTTCATACACTTGGTCCAAAACCGATGACTCCAGATGGTATGGGGCGGCCACGCGGGACATTTTTCTATTCAGGGCATATGTTCTGGCAATAATCGCCTGGGCTTTTACCGCTTCAATCGGCCATGCGGATGATATTTCACAATTGATCAGCCCGACCAGGTATTCCTCCAGAGGCAACTGGTTTACCACCAGAATCCCCTTGTCTGCCACGGACAGCTCCGCAAGCCCCCGGTACGGTTTATCATTCACATACACTGCGGAAGGAGCAGAAAAAGATAGCCGCCGGAACAGCTTCCCCTCAACCATCAAACCATCCTTCACAGGTTTTATCACGGCAGGAAACGACATGACAAGCGGGTCGCCTTTCTCATTCGTCACAAGAAGACCGTCACCTGTCACCGTCACTTCGGAAACCGATTTAACAATCGCGATCCGGATCGTCTCATCCAGAGTTGCCGCGTTTATCCTGTTCATGCCGGACCACAACAAAACAGTCGTCGCCAGGGTCAGAAGGATAATTATGCACATTCGATACGGTAGTTGCATAAACCTGGGGATAGAAACACACAATACCGCACCGTGTCAATTTTTTTGATTGCCAGTTTTTTTTAAATAGCTCAGTCTGAAGATCATCGTTGCAAAGTTTGGCATGCATACTGTATGTTATCTCTGTGCAGCCGCTTAACTCATAAGAATTACTAATGATATTTATCTTTTTTTACAAGAAAATCGGCCACATAAGCTTTAACCGCCTAAAGCTGCTGCTGTTTGTTGTTCGCGTGGCCTGAACCGCGACCACAAATATAAGTCTCTTATAATATTATGTTTTTCGCGATATCGCCGCTGTGCGTGCGGCAAAAGACACGGTACTCTTTTTTAAATACAGGTTTCCCACGTGATTTTAAATTCTCTCAAAATTAAAATAGTCGGTTTGGTTGCCCTCATTATCATTGCGGTCATTTCTTTCGTGTCCTGGCATCATTACCGCGACCAGAAGGCCGTGATTGAAAAAATTGTTGAAAAAAGCTCCGTGTTAGTGATCGAGAGCATAGTTGATACCATTCAAAACGCCATGAAAGCCGGCCATACGAACTCACTACAGGAGATTTTAAACGATTCAAAAAGCCATGATCACATCAAGGAACTGCGAATTATCGACACTGAAGGCACGATCCTCTATTCAGCAGACAAGAATGATGTCGGCAAAGAACTTACAGAAGAAGAACGCGAAAAGATTGCAACCACGAAGCAGCATCATTTCTATTTCATCAACAAAGCACATAATCTCGACTCGTACACCCGCATTCTTAATACTCCTGACTGTCATGGCTGCCATGATGCACGGAAACCGGTCATTGCCCTCATTGAAACCGAAATATCAATGGATGAGTTAACCAGTTACCTGCAGCGTGAAAAGAGAAATTCAATTGTCTCTTCAATTCTGATTATCATCCTGATCGTAGGAACCATCTCCGCCTTTCTGACGTTATATGTCGACCGACCGGTCCGTTCGCTGATTGCAGGCATGCAGCAGATCGAACGCGGTAACTTCGAAGTAATCAGCTCTATTCAGAGTTCAAACGAGATGAACATCCTCTCGCTGCATTTAAACGCGATGACGACCAAGCTGAAGCACCTGATGCACACCACCGTCATCAATGAACGTGAACTGGCACGGGCTGAAGAAAAACTGGCTCATCATCACGACACAGAGATGATGAACGAGAAACTTGAAGAACAGCTCAAAGAAATTGAGAATCTGAATGTAACACTTGAGGAGAGAATAGAGGAAGTTGAGCAGGCAAGCTTTACCATTGCGGACCTGGCCGCCGAACTTGAACAGAAGAACTTGCATCTCGAACACGCGTTCGGCAGACTATCCACCATTCACAAAATCGGCCTTGCCATCAATTCAACCATGGATATCGATAGGCTGTTCAATCTGATTGTCCGCAGCACAACCACTACACTGGACGCCAGGATCGGATATATCGTTCTGTATGACAAAGACAAACAGTCGTTTAATATAACCAATCTGATTGGCAATGATGAGCAAATCGCTCCACAAAAAACCTTCAAAATGAAGGACACCAGCGTTTCAGCCTGGGTTATCAACAACCGTCAGCCGCTCCTGATTTCTGATATCATGCAGACTCCACAGTTTGCCCGTTTCAGTGATTTGGGGTTTGAACGCAAAACGATGATATGCGCGCCGCTCATGGTCATGGATGAAATAATCGGCACCATTTGTGTTGTTAACAAGACAGATAACTCACAGTTTCACTCTTATGAACTGGAAATGCTTACAACCATAGCCGCCCAGGCCGCGATTGCCATCAAAAATGCGACACTGTATGACGAACAGCAGCAGACCTACCTGAATACGATTCAGGCTCTCGTGACGGCCATCGAAGCCAGTGACAGCTACACCAAGGGTCACTCCGAGCGGGTCACCCGCTATAGCCTTGAAATCGGTTCCCGCCTCCAGCTGCCGGGTGAACGGCTGCAAATTCTCGAGCGGGCGGCCATTTTGCACGATATCGGAAAAATCGGCATCGATCTGAGCCTGCTGCACAAAGAGGGCAAACTTTCAGCCCATGACATCAACGAACTGCAGCTGCACCCTGCGATCGGCATGAAAATCCTTGAACCGATTGACTTTCTGATAGATGTCCGTACCTGCATCGGCCAACACCATGAGCGCTATGACGGCATGGGATATCCAAATCGCATCAAACACGGTGATCAGCTTCTCGAATCCCGTA
>JBAQPK010000229.1:0-1531 GCA_049305715.1 Desulfuromonadaceae bacterium
AAGGAAATCTTTGCTATTTGACCACTTCCGGAAAATGCGGTGGTTCTGATTATCGCAACTTTAATCAGGCCGGGGCGGGACGTGGTGTTTGCGGCAAACATTGCACCAGTTATCAGCCCCCCCTGAGTTACCGTTGGAGTGCCCAGAGAAGCTGTGTCATAGGTGATGTCAAACTGAATTCCGGCAACGCCGTCCATTCCGGCACCTTCTACAGAAAAAGCGGCCGGTCCGGAAGGAATCACCGAAATTGTTGCAGCATGTGCAGAAAATACTAACAGCAGGAATACAAACAGTGTCCGAACAATGAGATTAACGTATGACATGAAGAGCTCCTTTTAACTGGCTCCAAGGTACTGTTTTTCTCGGGATTGAAATATTCGAAATGATTGAATACCCTGCACGAGGTAGCCTTGCTGACATTCCGTCAATTCAACATCTGGAAAGGTATTTAACATAACCATCTGAAGTGAGCAGCTGGCCAACAAGAAGCAAATCGTTAGACTTGATCGTCAAATCGATGCCTTTTGATTTTCCAATCTCCGTTCTCCATAAGCGAGCTGGGCGTGGACGAATATCTGCCACCTGGCTACCACTGCCATAAGCTTCAAAGTTTCGATCAATCCGGGAATGACCCCGATCCTCTGGTTTACTTATTTACATCAAGCAATTCCACTTCAAACGCCAGAGTAGCTCCCGGCAGAATCACTTCGCCGGCGCCATTATCGCCGTATGCAAGATCCGGTGGGCAGACAAGTTTTGCTTTTCCGCCCGGCTTCATCATTTGTACCCCCTCGGTCCAGCACTTGATGACGTTGTCGAGCTTGAACTCCAGTGGTTTGCCGCGCTTGTAGGAACTGTCGAACTCTTTGCCGTCGATCAGCGTGCCACGATAATTGACCTTAACGATATCAGTCGCCTTGGGCGATTCTCCCTTTCCTTCGCTAAGCGACGTATAAACCATGCCGGAGGCGGTCTTGACTGCTCCCTTTTCTTTTGCGGCCTTCTCCAAAAAATCCTTGCCCGCACTGAGCTGTTTTTCTCCCGAAATTTTGCGGCGAGCTCTAGCCAGTTCCTGGATTTTGTTGGTATAGGACGTCAGGTCAATATCGTTCTTTTTACCGGTCTGAGTATCCACGAGACCTTGTTGGACATATTCGAATTCTGCCTGTGTCAGGTCAAAAACTGATAGCGAGCGAGCAACGGAAGAGCCGATGGCGTACAATGTCTTCTGCTCTTCGGTCATCGCAGGTGGTTCTGCAGCAAAAAGTGTTGAGCCGGTCAGAATGAGGGCGGCTAGAATAGCTGCTTTCGTAAACAATTGCGGACGGTGAAGCGTTGCTGATGATCTCATTGGATATCCTCCTATGTGTAATTGACGGTTCCGTGAAACTATTCTTCATGTTACCTGTGTTCTAGCCAATAGCAAGCTCTTGAAATATTCATCTGTTCTCATGTTTATCCGCAGCTAGATGTAATGTTCTCAGCAGTGACAGAATCTGTGAAGGCATAACCGACCAGGCGGTCGTTTTTT
>JBAQPK010000230.1:0-1844 GCA_049305715.1 Desulfuromonadaceae bacterium
CATCAACCTGCGCCTGTTCAAAAACGTATCGTTTTCGGCCGGCAACCTGATCATGTTCGTGGTCGGCTTTGCCCTCTACAGCTCCATCATGCTGATACCGCTCTTCCTGCAGACCCTGATGGGGTACTCCGCCACCGACTCCGGCATGGTCATGGCTCCGGGGGGGATCGCAACACTGATCACGATGCCGCTGATCGGGGCGGCGCTGGCCAAACGGGACGGACGGAAAATAGTATTTTTCGGGCTGCTGCTCGGGGCAACCTCCATGTTCATCATGCAGGGACTCAACCTGCAGGGCGCCTTCTGGAATTACACCTGGCCCCGCATTGTCCTCGGTTTCGGACTGGCAATGATCTTTGTGCCGCTTACCACCGTCACGCTTGCCTCAATCTCCCGGGCAGAGATGGGCAATGCCACCGGCATGTTCAACCTGCTGCGCAATATCGGCGGCAGCGTCGGCATCGCCCTGGCGGCGACTCTGCTGACCCGCTACCAGCAGTTTTACCAGACATCTCTTGGCGCCAACGTCAACCCGTACAACCCGATCTGGCGGATGCGTTTCGAGGGGCTGAAACAGGCCCTGGTCTCCAAGGGGGTTGCCGTTTCCCAGGCCGACACAACCGCGCTCGGCATGATGTACGGAGCCGTCCGCCGCCAGGCGGGGGCACTGGCCTTCAACCGCATCTTTTTCATCATCGGCCTGGCCTTCCTGGTCATCATACCGCTGCTGTTCCTGCTGAAGCGCCCTTCACACGCCGAAGGCGGTGGCATGGGGCATTAACGACCTTCCAAACTATTCAGAAATCCAGTGGGCTCTTTGGTTCTTTGATTGTCCTCACCGGCACGCAGTGAGTATAGATCATCGTTGTTTTAAGGCTGGAATGCCCGAGAAGGTTCTGAATCACACGGATATCGTAACCGGCCTGCAATAGGTGGGTAACAAAGGAATGACGAAAAGTGTGGGAAGTTACCCGCTTGGGTTTTCGACCCTCTCTTTAATTGTTTTACAGTTTACCAAAGAATGCGTATATTTCCGATAAAATAGCTATTTCCAATTTGAATCAATTTAATAACCAAATTCCATCGAGCAAAAGTTCATACGGAAAATTTCATGCTGAAAGATATGAAGACACATTGCCATTTGAAACCGGGACAAAAAGGGACCAAGAGACTACTTGAAAAATATGGCGAATCATTGCTCTGCGTCCGCTACCGATATGACGAGAATCGTGGCGTTAGACTTAAGACTGTTGAGATTGTTGTCGAAGAAAAGCCGTGGCTGCAGGCGTTTTGTTTCAAGGATGACGATTTGGCTCCAATAATGGTCGGGTACGAAGAGAATGAATTGCGAGAGAAACTACGAAAGCTGCGTGCAAAGTGGAGCCCGCAGGAAAAACTGTGGCTGGTCCCTTATCGCCTCATACGTGGAACCGAACTTGAAGCGAGGATTCCAGAAGAATATTTGAATGGAAACAAGAGACTGTAAGCTTCTTATATAGGAAACCTAGTGGGTTTCTTATATAAGTAACTAGTAACCTATATAGGAAACAAGTTTCTTATATAAGAAAACCGTAGATTAACGAGTTATAGCAAGAAAAAATAAAGAGGCGCAACATGAGAAGCCCACAAGTACGAAGAGACGAAATAAAGGGCATGCCCACCGAAGAATTGCGCCGACGATACCATCAAGGAAGTTTCGGAGAGTTGCGGCCATTCGCCGAAGCTGAATTAATTGAAAGAGATTTGGCGGAAAAAGCAGCCGCCGACTTCCGCGCCGAAGAACGAGAGGCAATAACTCTTTCAATTGCGGCAGACGACAATTCAATTGCAAGAGAAGCCCTTTC
>JBAQPK010000231.1:0-7579 GCA_049305715.1 Desulfuromonadaceae bacterium
GGAATATAATGAAACAGATCAACAAGGTGGCAGTCCTGGGAGCGGGGGTGATGGGGGCAACCATCGCCGCACACCTCGCCAACGCGGGCATATCGGTGCTTATGCTCGATATCGTGCCGCGGGAGGCAAACGATGCCGAACTCGCGGCCGGCCTGACGATCTTCGACGGCAGGGTGCGCAACCGCATCGCCGCTGCCGGACGGGACGAGCTGATGAAGTTGAAACCGGCCCCCTTCTTCCTGCCGGGGTATGCGGACAACATCGAGATCGGAAATTTCGACGATGACATGCCGAAGCTGAAGGAATGTGACTGGGTGATCGAGGTTGTGGTCGAGAACATGGCGATCAAGACGCAGCTCTTCTCCGAAAAGGTCGTGCCGAACCTGAAGGAGGGGGCGGTCCTCTCCACCAACACCAGCGGCCTGTCGGTCAACGAGATGGCGGAATGCCTCCCGGAGAACGTCCGGAAGAATTTCCTGGTGACTCATTTTTTCAACCCTCCCCGCTACATGCGCCTGCTGGAGATCGTTTCCTGTTCAGATACCGATCCGGCAGTGGTAACCCGGATGGCCGACTTCATCTCCCGGCGACTCGGCAAGGGGATCGTCTACGCAAAGGACACCCCCAACTTCATCGCCAACCGGATCGGTGTCTATGCCATCTGCAACTGTATCCGCACGATGATGGAGACCGGAATGACCGTGGAAGAGGTTGACGCCGTCGCCGGACCGGCCACCGCACGCCCCAAAAGCGCCGCCTTCCGCACCGCCGACCTGGTCGGCATCGACACGCTCGCGCATGTCGCCCGCAACTCCTACGATCTGCTGACCGCCGACGAAGAGCGCGACATCTTCAAACTCCCCGATTTCGTCGGGGAGATGGTGACGAAGGGGCTGCTGGGGAACAAAAGCGGGCTGGGGTTCTTCAAGAAGGTCAAGGGTGAGAATGGTCAGGAGTTCTTCTACTACGATTACACGACGGGTGAATATGCCCCCTCGCAGCGCCCCAGGTTCGCGGCGATCGAGGCGGCCAAATCGATCGACGATCCTGCCGGACGGCTCCGGGCGGTCATCGGCGGCGATGACAAGGGAGCCCGGTTCGCCTGGACCAATCTGCGCGACACGCTGATCTATACGTTCAACCGGATTCCGGAGATTGCCGATGACATCGTCAATATCGACAATGCGATGAAATGGGGCTTCAACTGGGAACTCGGCCCGTTCGAGATGATCGACGCGATCGGTATTCCCTATTTCGTGGAGCGGGCGGAGAAAGACGGCGTGCAGGTCCCTGCCGGGCTCACATCGATCGAGCGGTTCTACAGGTACGAGAACGGCCGCGATCAGTACTATTGCATTCAGAACCGCCAGTACCGGAACGTGCCACAGAAACCGGGACAGGTCAGCCTGCAAATCCTCACGAGAAACAACATGGTCGTGGAAAAAAACAGCGGCGCCTCCGTGATCGACCTGGGGGACGGCGTATTCTGCCTGGAATTCCACACCAAGATGAACGCCATCGGCGGCGAAATTCTCTCCATGATCCACAAGGCGATCAGGCGCACGGAAGAGGAGGGTATCGGCCTGGTCATCGCCAACGAAGGGAGCATGTTCTCGGCCGGCGCCAACCTGATGCTGCTGGCCATGGCAATCGCCGAAGGGGCCTTTGACGAGATCGCAATGTTGGTCAAGAGGTTCCAGAAGGCGATGATGGCGATCAAATATTCGAATATCCCGGTCGTGGCCGCGCCGCACAACATGGTTATGGGGGGGGGATGCGAGACCTGCCTCCACGCCGATGCAATGGTTCCCCACGCCGAAACCTACATGGGACTGGTGGAACTGGGGGTCGGCCTGCTCCCCGCAGGCGGCGGCACCAAGGAGATGGCGATCCGCGCGATCAAGCTGGCCGAGGAATACGAGACCGACGCCACTCCGTTCATATTCAGGAATTACATGAACATCGCGATGGCCAGGGTCAGCACGTCGGCCGCTGAACTGGCCCCGATGGGGTTCATGCGCCGGGGGGACAGCATCACGATGGACCTCGACACGCGGATCCATGACGCGAAGCTGAAGGCGATCTCGCTGGCCGCCAACTACCGCCCGAACCTTCCGCTGACCGGCCTGAAGGCGCCCGGCCGGAGCATGGCCGCCTCCATCAAGTCGCAGCTCTGGAACATGCGGCAGGGGGGCTTCATCTCCGAATATGACCAGTACCTGGCCGGTACCGTCGCCGATGTCATTACCGGCGGGGATGTCCCGGCCGGCACCCTGATCACGGAGGAGTACCTGCTGGAGCTGGAGCGGGAGGCCTTTGTCCGCCTCTGCGGGCAGAAGAAGACCCTGGAGAGGATTCAGCATATGCTCAGGAAGGGGAAACCGCTGCGGAATTAAATACAACCCCCCTCAATCCCCCCTTATCAGGGGGGAAGCCTTTAAGCCTCCCCTGATAAGGGGAGGTTTGGAGGGGTTGACTTGTCTACCATAATTACAAAACAAACACGGAGGTCATACATGAGAAACGCATATATTCTGGCCGCCTACCGCACCCCCGGCTGCCGGGCAAAAAAAGGGAAGCTGAAGGATGTCCGTCCGGACGACCTGGCGGCGGTCGCGATCAGGGGGCTGCTGGAGAGAACCGGCACAGACCCGCACGACGTCGAGGATATCATCATCGGCTGCGCCTTCCCGGAAGGGGAGCAGGGGATGAACTTCGCCCGGGTGGCGGCGATGAAGGCCGGTGTGCCGGTCGAAGTCCCCGCGCAGACGGTCAACCGCTTCTGCTCCTCCGGCCTGCAGACGATCGCGACCGCGGCTGAGCGGATCATGGCCGGGTTTGCCGACTGCATCATCGCCGGCGGCGCCGAGAGCATGAGCATGATTCCGATGGGGGGTGGCAAGTACAGCGCCAACCCGGGGCTGATGGCGAGCTGGCCGGAAGCCTACGCCTCGATGGGGATTACCGCCGAACTGGTGGCGGACAAGTATGGCATCACCCGCGAGGAACAGGACGCCTTTGCCGCAGCCAGCCACGCCAAGGCCGCCGCTGCAATCGCGGCGGGGAAATTCAGGGACGAAATCATTCCGGTCGAGATCGAAAACTGCACCCTGGTGGGCGGGAAAATGAAACGGAGTACGGAGATCGTCGATATCGATGACGGCGTGCGGAGCGATACGACCACCGCCGCTCTGTCCAGGCTGAAGCCCGCCTTCAAGGCGACCGGCACGGTCACCGCCGGCAACTCCTCCCAGATGACCGACGGTGCCGCAGCAGTGCTGGTTGTCTCCGGGGAGTATCTGAAGAAGATCGGCCAAAAAGCGCTGGCACGCTTCGTCGCCTTTGCGGTCAAGGGGGTGCCGCCGGAGCTGATGGGAATCGGCCCGGTGGCCGCCATCCCCGCGGCGCTGAAACTGGCCGGATTGACGCTGGACGACATCGGCCTGATCGAACTGAACGAAGCGTTCGCGGCCCAGTCACTGGCCTGCGTCAAGGAACTCGGCATGGATCCTTCCAAAGTCAACGTAAACGGCGGGGCGATCGCCCTCGGCCACCCGCTGGGATGCACCGGGGCCAAACTGACCGCCGGCATCCTCCAGGAGATGCGGCGCACGGATACCCGCTACGGGATGGTTTCCATGTGTATCGGCGGCGGCATGGGCGCTGCCGGGATTTTTGAGAAGGTGTAGGGACATTTTACTGACTGTATACTAATTATATTATTTGAGGTGACAACATGGCCGCAAAACTATTCAAAGGCGCCGAATATCTGATCACCACGGCAGATAAGAACGACGTCTTCACGCCGGAGGATTTCAGCGATGAGCAGCGCCAGATCGGCGATACAACCGAACAGTTCGTCCTGAATGAGGTCCTCCCCCACCGCGACGAGATCGAACACCACAATCTTCCGCTGACGGTCGAGCTGATGAAGAAGTGCGGCGAACTGGGGCTGCTGATGATCGATGCCCCCGAGGAGTACGGCGGGCTTGAGCTGGACAAGGCCACCAGCATGCTTGCGGCCGAAAAGCTGGCCCTGGCCGGATCGTTTTCCGTGACCTACTCCGCCCATACCGGCATCGGCACACTCCCGCTCGTCTATTACGGCACCAGGGAGCAGAAGGAAAAATATCTCGGCAAAATAATTTCCGGCGAATGGATCGCGGCCTACTGCCTGACCGAACCGGGCTCCGGGAGCGATGCGCTCGGGGCGGCGGCGACCGCCGTACTCTCCCCGGACGGAAAGCATTATATCCTCAACGGCACGAAGCAGTTCATCACCAACGGCGGCATCGCCAATCTCTACACCGTCTTTGCCAAGATCGACAAACAGCACTTCACCGGTTTCCTGGTCGAGCGGAACACCGAGGGCTTAAGCGTCGGTCCGGAAGAGAACAAGATGGGGGTCAGGGGGTCGTCAACCACCCAGATCATTCTGGAGGACGCCAGGGTGCCAGTTGAAAACCTGCTGGGGGAGATCGGCAAGGGACACAAGATCGCCTTCAACGTCCTCAATGTCGGGCGCGTCAAGCTGGGAGCCGGCGTCACCGGAGCCGCCAAGATAGCGCTTACCACCGGGATCAAATACGCCAACGAGCGGAAAGCGTTCGGAGTGACGATCGGCAGTTTCGGGGCCATCCAGGAAAAGATCGCCGACATGAGCGCGGCCATCTTCGCCTCGGAATCGGTCGTCTATCGCCTCGCCGGCCTGATCGACGACCGCCTTGCCACGCTCCCGAAAGGCACGCCTGACTACTATGAAACCTATCAGCAGGGGATCGAGGAGTACTCCGTCGAATGCGCGATTGCCAAGGTTTTCTGCAGCGAGGTGCTGGCGGATGTCGTCGATGCGGTCGTCCAGATTCATGGCGGCTACGGTTTTATTCAGGAATACGCCGCCGAGGGGTACTACCGCGACGAGCGTATCAACCGGATCTGGGAAGGGACCAACGAGATCAACCGGCTGCTGATCCCCGGCATTATCCTCCGGCGAGCCATGAAGGGTGAGATCCCGCTCCAGAGAGAGGCGATGAAAGCCTTCGAGTCCCTGATGTCGCCATCGTTTGACGAGGTTGACGATGCGGTTCCCTTTGCGGCGGAGAAAGCGCTGGTCGCCTCCCTGAAGCAGGCCTTCCTGGTGCTGGCCGGCAGCGGCGTACAGAAATTCATGGACAAGATCAAAGACGAGCAGGAAATTCTTCTGGCGGTAGCCGATCTGGCGATCAACATCTTTGCGATCGAAAGCGCCCTGCTCCGCGCCGAAAAAATCCTGCCGAAGTTGAGCGAGAGCAGACAGGCATCCGTCCGCGCCGCCGTAAAGGTGTTCACCTTTAACGGCACCGAAAAGGCGGCTTCCGCCGCACGCCGGGCCGCCTACTACATCGAGGAGGGTGATACCCTGACAATGCTGCTGGCCGGCATCCGCAGGTTCACCAAGTACGATGCCACCGGACTGTTGCAGGCAAAACGCCGGCTGGCAGCGGACTCCATCGAAGCAGAGAAATACATGTTTTAAAAGAACCAGAGCGGATGGAACGCACGAATGCCGATTTCCTGAAGTTCCGGGACAGATACAGATACCGCGTGAATGGTGATTGCCAGGGGTGGCTGAAAGGGAGGGGTGCTGTGTGGTCTACTTGATCAGGTTGAACTGATCGACGATCCTTTGACGATAGGCGGTAATATCTTTTTCAAGCGATTGAAGCGTTGACACCTTCTGCTTGATACTTTCGAGATGGGTGTCGAGCAGTTCTGTCAACCGCGGCATGATCTTCTCCGGCACCTTTTGTTCCTTGTCAAAGAGGATTGCAAGCTCCTTCATCTCTTCCAGGGAAAGCCCGAGCTCCTTGACTTTCAGGACAAACTTGAAACGTTTTACATCCGCTTTTTCATAATACCTGACTCGCCCATCCGTCCGTTTCGGGGGCTCTACCAGTCCCAGTTTTTCATAAAGCCTGATTGTCCTTGTTGTGATGCCAAGCGCTTCCGCCAGGTCACTGATCTGCATATGGTCTTCGTTGCTCAGCCGCATACTTCACCTCTGCGTCAATTATGACGCCATATAAGGCCTGGTCCATTTCTTTGTCAAGATTTTTCCGGCAGCAGCAAAGCTCAATATGCAATTTGCACTACGCTGCAACATCGGCTAGAATCGAAATCAATGCTGGAGCCAAAAGAGCGGGGCCTGAAATCATGCCGACCGGAATTCCGCACATTCTTCCCCTGATTATCGGCCATCGCGGCGCATCGCGGGATGCGCCGGAAAATACGCTGGAATCCTTCCGTCTGGCCTGGGAACAGGGCGCGGATGGGATCGAGGCCGATTTTCGTCTCACCGCCGATGACCGGATCGTCTGCATGCATGACGAGACAACCGCCCGGACAACTGGCGTTGGCCTGAGAATCGCCGACACCACTCTGAAGGAGCTGCGACGCCTTGACGCGGGACTCTGGAAAGGGGCGAACTGGTCCGGAGCGGAGATACCGACACTTGACGAGGTACTGGCAGCGGTTCCGCACGGCACCTGGCTCTTTATCGAGATCAAGAGCGGAGCGGAGATTATCCCCGCCCTGGAGAGGACCCTGCGGGGGTCGGGATGCTCTCCGGAACGGATCAGATTTTTGTCGTTCAGCGCCGATCTGATCTCTGAACTAAAACTACGGCTGCCGGAGTGGCACGCCTGCTGGCTCTGCGATTACCGGCATACCCTGCTGGGCAACGTCTGGCGTCCATCACGGGAAAAAGTGCTCGACACGCTCCGCCGCTCCGGTGCTGACGGACTGGCCAGCGCCAACCGGGCGTTCCTGGGCCATGATATCGTTGATACGCTTAAAGGCCTCGGCAAGGAAACGCATGTCTGGACCGTTGATCGATCGACCGCCGCACGGAAGCTGTGCCGGCTGGGCGTTGACTCGATCATGACCAACCGCCCCGGCTGGCTGCGGCGGCGGCTTGCGGAGAACTCCGCGCCATGAATCCGGCACGGGAAGTGCTTCTGCAAAGGCTGGAGGACCATTCCAGGCCGTGGGACATTATCGTGATCGGAGGCGGCGCCACCGGGCTCGGGGCGGCCGTCGATGCGGCCAGCCGCGGCTATCGCACCCTGCTGCTGGAGCAGGGGGACTTTTCCTGCGGGACATCGAGCCGCAGCACCAAACTTATCCATGGCGGTGTGCGCTACCTGCAACAGGGCAATCTGGCACTCGTCCGCGAGGCGCTGCGCGAACGGCGCATCCTGCTCGCAAATGCACCGCATCTGGTGCATGACGCGCCCTTTGTTATTCCGCTCTACCGCTGGTGGGAGCGCCCTTTCTACGGCATCGGCATGGGGATGTACGATCTGTTGTCCGGCGCGGGCGGGCTGAAGCATTCCCGGCACCTCGGCCGGGAAGAAACTATTGACCTCGTTCCCACCGTCAGACGTCAGGGTCTTCGCGGCGGTATCGTTTACCACGACTGCCAGTTTGACGACGCCCGTCTTGCCATCTGTCTGGCGCGAACCCTGGCCGACCTGGGTGGAACCCCGCTCAATTACATGAAGGTCAGCGGACTCGCTACCACACAGGGACGGCTGACCAC
>JBAQPK010000232.1:0-2368 GCA_049305715.1 Desulfuromonadaceae bacterium
AATAGCAACGAGGGCAACCGGCATTTACCCTCACATAAACGAAGAGGATACAAAAATTGACATCACCGCCACCCACGCAAACGGATGTCCCCTCGATCTTGACAAGCTCCTCGCGGCGGATGATTCCAATTTTCTCCATGATGTTATTGGGATCATCCGGCACATCGACCGCAGAAATGGCCAGTTAATAAATTGTTTTTTACCCCGCTTCGCACGGAAAGAGGTGCCCAATGCTGCTGCGTGAAAAAGAACTTGACCACATCGAAACCGTTAGTGATCTGCGGGCTGCCCTGGCTGATGTTCCCGATGATATGGATATCCAAGATGCTCTCGGCGCGGGCCTTTATCTGGCCGTCCGTCAGGATGGACCGGGTGAAAAACAGTATATCGAATACCGCTGATTGATCGTTGAAAGTAGGGGCGTGGCCTCGGCCCGCCCTATCTTTGAGTGATTAACCAGTACGCCCCTTGGGCGGGAAAATGCAGATTGGAGATCAAACCATGACCACAGAATCTAACGCCACCCATACGACGCTCCTCACCAGCGACTTCGACGCCATCCTGCTGCAGCTGGCGCGGCTGGCGCAGTTTGAACGGATGATGTTAACTGCCCTGGAAAACGATCCGCTGGAGCTCCTTGATGTCGTCATGGCGGAAGTTCGCGCCGAGCAGGCCGCGCCGCCGTATATCCCCGGCTATGCCGACCTGCGTCCCCTGGAGACCATCGACATCCCGACCATCGGCCTCCAGGTGCATCAGGCGCTGCACGGCTGTCTGGACAAACAGGTGTGCCTCAACCCGCTGCGCGTCCATGCGGCGGTATCGACGCTGATCGCCATTCTGCAGGCGAAGGAAAACTGACATGGGAAAAATGAAAGAGCATCCGCGCTACAACGTCATCAGCTGCCGCGTCAGCGATGAGACGAAAGCCAGCATCGAGCGTTTTATGAACGGCCGCTCCGTCCAGGAGTTTGTCCATGACGCCATTGAAGCAAAAATAATCGAAGCGCGTCAGGCTCCGTTTGATGCGCTGGTGAGAGCTGCTCGATGAATGAGCTGGTCGGAACATCAGTGCTCGGCTTCCCGGTGTACCGCTCCGGAACTGTCTCTAAAACCGTGGTGGCCCATGCCAATATGATTCAATGGCAAAAGGGCGCGGCGGATAGTCCGGATCAATGGTTGCGCGCCCTGGTTGCCCGCTACCTCGAACTGTTCTACGTCAAGCGCCTGGAGGGACACCCCGCCGCCGAGTCGCTGCCGATCGTCGCGGAATCGTGGGTTGAGGATATCGGCTACAACCTCACCGAGGAGGTCGATGCCGACCGGGTGCAGCGGGGCTTCATGTTGTTATCGCGATCAATCCGCAAATGGCCGCAACCGTGCGAGCTGGTGAAGGCGATGCCGGGACGGGTAATGCCAAGATCAACCCCCACCCCGCCAACCCCTCCCGACCTCCCCTTATCAGGGGAGGAGCCAGGTGATGTTGCCGCCGAGGCCATTGACGCGATACTGGAGAGTTTGACATGACCAGAGCCAATACCTACACCAAACCAAATCACCGCCGCCCGGCGCTGCCGATCAGCGCCAAACAGCGCACCGTGATCATGATTATCTGTACGCAGTTCGGTATATCCAAAACCGAGCGCGCGGAGCTGCTGCAGGAGCGCTACGGCAAATCATCCACCGGGGATCTGACGTCCGATCAGGCCGGGCACTTCATCGCCGAGTTTGAAAAGAAGGGATTCAAGCTGCAGCCGAAAAAAGGTACCGCCAAAGCCCTGCCGCCGCGTGGCACGGTGCGCAAACCGATCGCCCGGACCGGCGGCAATGTCATCGCCCTGGTGACCCAGGATGAGCGGGACAAGATCGCCAAGCTGGCTGATCTGATCGAGTGGCGGGTGGAGAATGGCCTGGCGTTGTTCCTGGAAAAACGCATGGGGATCCGCGAGGGGAAGGTACGCACCGGAGCCGATGCCTATGCCGCGATCGAAGGGCTCAAGAAGATGTTCGAGAACGGCATGAAGGCCAAGCACGGCAAGGATTGGTGGCACACGTTGCGACTTAATCCAGGGACCAGCGAGGGCGTCCTGGAGTATATCGAACTGCACTGTCCGGAGGAGTGGCGATGAGCGGAGTGACAATGTTTTGGCTGGCGATGATTGTTTTTTACCTGGTTGACACAGCCGTATTCCTGAAGGGGTACAACACATTTTTATATCAATATTCAACGCCTGCGGAACTCGCAGCGCAGAAAAAGAAGTTAGGGATAGAACCATGACTCACGCAACGCCGCAACGACGCAACGGAAGGCAAAACCTTTTAAGCGGGTTAAACCAAAAAGCTTTGTGTTTTCAGGTTCTCGTTGCGT
>JBAQPK010000233.1:0-11028 GCA_049305715.1 Desulfuromonadaceae bacterium
GCTGAGCGGAGCCTGCCTGGGCGGGGAGTGAATCCCTGCGCGTTCCCAGCGGCAGCAGGGCGGAGGTGATGGTGTCCGCCCGGGCCAGGATTACCGCACGCTCCATGACATTTTCCAGCTCGCGCACATTGCCCGGCCAGTCGTACTGCAGCAGCGCCTTCAAGGCATCGTCGTCGATATCGCGCACATCCTTTTTCATGCGCCGGGTGGAGGCCTTCAGGAAATGGCGGGCGAGCGGTTCGATATCATCGCGCCGTTCGCGCAGGGGGGGCAGGTTGATCGAGATCACGTTCAGGCGGTAGTACAGGTCCTCCCGGAATCGTCCCTCCCTCACCTCGTTCATCAAGTCTTTATTGGTGGCGGCCACGAAGCGCACATCCACCTTGCGCGTGCGGGTCGAGCCCAGGACGATGAAGTCCTTCTCCTGGGTGACCCGCAGGAGTTTGGCCTGTACCGCCGGACTGACATCGCCGATTTCATCCAGAAACAGCGTGCCCCCGTCGGCTTCCTCAAGGAGTCCTTTCTGGTTCATGACCGCGCCGGTGAAGGCGCCGCGCACATGGCCGAACAGCTGGCTCTCCAGCAGGGTGTCGGATAGTACGGCACAGTTAAGGGAGACAAACGGCTTGTCCCGGCGCGGGCTGTTGCGGTGCAGGGCACCGGCGATCAGCTCCTTGCCGGTGCCGGACTCACCCATGACCAGAATGTTGGCATCGCTTTCGGCCACCTGCAGGGTCAGGTCATAGACCTCGCGGAACGCCTTGCTGCGGAAGATGATCGCATCCGCGCCGCTGTTTCCCCGCTGCAGCTCTTCGCGCAGCTCCTCCCGCAGGAGCCGGTTTTCATTGGCCAGCCGGCGATGGTCCAGCAGCCGCTCAAGCATCCCGAGCAGTTTTTCCTTGGGGAACGGCTTTGTGATGTAGTCGTACGCACCCTGCCTGATGGCGTTGATCGCATCATCAATCGTGCCGTGGGCGGTCATGATCACTACCGGTATGTCCGGCCAGCGTTTGCAGAGTTGGTCGAGCATCTGCAAACCATCCAGATCGGGCATGCGCACATCCTGCAGGATCACATCACAGGGCGCAGCCGTCGCACCCTCCAGCCGCGTCAACAGATCAGTCCCTCGCGAAAATGTCTCCACCCGGTAGCCGCTGGCCTGCAGCAGCTTGTCCAGATAGCGCAAAATTTCCGTCTCGTCGTCGCAGACGAAGATGGTCGACATGGGAATCTCCTGCGTAATCACCCCCGCTACGGCACCACCTTCTGAATCAGGAGGGGGTGGGGGGTGGTTTGGGTAGATATTTTGAGACAAAAAGATACAACACCGGACAAAAAGATGCAACAGCAGTTTCAATTCCGACTGCAGCCATGTCCGTCCGGAAGAGCAGCTCTGTTGTAAATCAGAATAATATGCGATTGGCAACCGGCCGTTCCGGGAGCTTTCGCCGCTGCTGGCGGGGAAACTGCCCGGCCTGGCTGAAGTGGTGGTGGGGGAGTTGCGGGCGGCAGGTCACCGGATAATGTTGAATTTTGAATTTTGAATGTTGAATGTTGAATGTTGAATGTTGAAGCAAAAAAAAACGGACCCTTATGGGCCCGGTTTTTTTACTTTTCTGCTGTGGTATCTTTCCGTATCATCTCAATAATTTTTTGATACAATTCATCGCCATCCCTGCCGGTTACCTTTACCTTGTCCACGATCGCGACCGGCTGTTCACGGCAAATTCCGCACTGCTTGACACACTTCTTCATTTTGATGTTCAGGTCGGGAAATTCTTCTTCAAGGCGCCGGATCACCTTGCCCTTGCCCTTGTTGTTTTCACAGAAATGGATCTTCATCGGCATCCCGCTACACCGCCAGCGGGGAGCCGACCGGGGCAACAAAGGTGCGCTGTCTCATTTCCCCGTCTATCATCAAAATGCCGTGGCCATTGTCACCGACCAGTTTGAGTTTGGCAATCAGGTCGCGGTCGTTATTCTCCTCTTCGATCTGCTCGGTCACAAACCATTGCAGAAAAATCTGGGTGGCGTGATCCTTTTCCTGAACGGCCTGCTCGCTCAGGTTATTGATGCAGGAGGTGATCAGCTGCTCGTGGGCAAAGGTTTTCTGCATCATGTCGAGCAGTGATTTGTATTTATTCGGCACCGCCTTGCTGGCCGGCATTGAAATCACGACCCCCTGGTCAGCCAGATAGGTGTAAAACTTCATGAAGTGAATCATCTCTTCGCGGTACTGCACAAAGAACCAGTTGGCGGCGCCTTTCAGCCCGAGATCATTGGCGCAGGACGACATGACGAGGTACAGGTGGGCGGAGAAAAGCTCCAGATTCATGTGGGTGTTCAGCGAGTCTGCCATCTTTTTACTGATCATGTTCGTAACCCTCCCGGTTGGTTTTCCTACACTATACTTCATTGCAGGACTTTTTCCATTGTAAGAATAATCAGTGTTTTGCCTGGCGGCGTGACAGCAGCAGTGCTGCAATGGTTCCGGCGATGAACATCGGCAGGCTGAGCAGCTGCCCCATTGAAAACAGGTTGAAGAACAGCCCGATTTGGGCATCGGGCTGTCGAAAAAATTCCACGATAAAACGGAACAGTCCGTACCCGGCACAGGCGGCGCAGGTTGTTACGCCGTTCACCCGTGTGTTTTTAGAGACGAGGCGCACAATAAAGAACAGCACCACCCCTTCCAGAAATGCTTCGTAGAGTTGCGACGGGTGTCTGGGCACTCCGTCACTGCCGGGGAATACCATCCCCCAGGCCGAATCGGTTGCCCTGCCGTATAATTCGCCGTTTATGAAATTGCCGATTCGTCCCAGTCCCAATCCGACCGGTGCGCAGAGCGCGGCCATGTCGATCAGGGCCAGAAACGGGATCTTCTTGCGCCGCGCGTAGAGCCAAAATGCGAGCATGACTCCCAGGAAACCGCCATGGAACGACATGCCGCCTTCCCAGACAGCAAAGAGCTTGAGCGGATTGGCCAGATAAAATCCCAGGTTGTAGAACAGGATGTAACCGGTTCGCCCCCCCAGAACAACCCCCATGGCGCCGTAAAAAACCAGATCGGCAACATCGTCCTTCGTCAGGGACAGTTTTTTACGGGTAACTTCTGATCGGATGATGAAATAGGTGGCGATGAAGGAGAGAACGTACATCAGCCCGTACCAGCGGAACTGGAGCGGGCCGATGCTCAGGAAGACCGGATCGATATGGGGAAATTGCATGGCGGCTGCTTGTTACACGCCGCAGCCGCAGTTGCGGGAACAGGCTCCGGCTCTCATTTTGAGGGCTTTTATGAAGGATGCTTCGGTGGCGCTCTTCAGTTCATCGACAACCGGAGCCGGAACGGGTGAATCAAGCGACAGGATGACCATCGCCTCACCTTTTTTCTCGCTGCGGCCGAGGTTCATCGAGGCGATGTTGATATCATGCTGTCCCATGATGGTGCCGATTCTGCCGATCATGCCGGGGCGGTCCTCGTAGTTCAGCATCAGCATATGTTCGTCGGGGGTAAAGTCCATCGAGTAATCGCGCAAACGGACGATACGTGGCTGCCCCTCAAAGAGTGTGCCGGCAACAAGCCGCCGTTTCCCCTGTCCTTCAAGGATGAGGGTGATGACATTGGAGAATGCGTCAGACTGGGTAGATTTGGTCTCTTCGACGATAATCCCCATCTGCTCGGCAATCAGGGTGGCGTTGACCATATTGACATCTTGATCGACCTTGCGGTTCAACAGGGCGGTAAGACCGCATACGGCGAGCGGCGAACAGTCGTAATGGGCGATGGCGCCGCTGAAGCCGAAGGTGACCTTTTCTAGATTCGTATCGACCAGCTGCACGCCGAAATCGCAGATGACGCTCATCAGGTTGAGGAATGGACGCATCTGGTCCATCAGGGCCATGTCGAAACGGGGGATGTTGACCGCGTTTTCAAGCGGTTTGTCATCCAGGTAGTTGATGATTTCCTGCGATACATCAATGGCAACATTGACCTGCGCCTCGAAGGTGTTGGCGCCAAGATGGGGGGTAACCACCAGGTTCTTGTGGGCAATCAGCTGTTTGAGCGTGTCAGTGGCGGGAGGTTCTTCGCTCCAGACATCGAATGCTCCGCCGAGCACTTTGCCGGAGTTCAGGTTGTCAAGCATGGCCTGCTCTTCGATAATGCCGCCTCTGGCCACGTTGAGAACGATCACGCCGCTTTTCATCAGGCCGAATTCTCGTGCTCCGATCATCCCTTTGGTCTCTTCGGTGAGAGGGGTGTGAACGGTGATGATGTCGCAGTTTTTGTAGATTTCGTCATGGGATACCAACTTGACCCCCAGGTCATGGGCCCGTTTGACGGAAATATACGGATCGCAGGCCAGCACTTCGCATTCGAAGGCTTTCAGGCGGGAGACAACACGTCCGCCGACTTTGCCGATGCCGATGACTCCGGCAACTTTACCTTTCAGTTCGTGACCGGTAAAAGGGCCCCGTTTCCATTCTCCTGATTTCAGGCTGTTGCTCGCTGTCGGAACGTTGCGACAGAACGAAAGCAGCAGCGCCATGGTATGTTCCGCGGCGCTGTTGGTATTGCCGAACGGGGCGTTGACGACGATCACCCCTTTCGAACTGGCATAGTCAACATCGACATTGTCGATGCCGACCCCGGCCCGGGCTACCATTTTCAGGCGGGTGGCCGCATCCAGAAGCGCCTTGTCCACGGTCGTGCCGCTGCGGGTGATGATGATGTCATAGTTGCCGATAACAGCCAGCAGTTCCTCTTTTTTAAGCCCAAGCTTTACGTCCAGTTTGATGCGGGGTTCCTGGGTCAGGAGCGCCAGGCCCTCCGCTGAAACTTCATCCGTTACAATTATTTTCATTATCGTATCTCCAGATCCTGTGGAATTTGAAGCGCTACAATAGCTCCGCAGTAAAAAAAATGCAAGCGTGGCAGCCGCAAATAGTGGTATACAGTTGACCCATGAAACCATTTAATATCGTTCTGATCGAACCTGAAATCCCTCCCAATACCGGAAACATCGCCCGTCTGTGTGCTGCCACCGGAACCGTTCTGCATCTCGTGGGGCAGCTTGGATTTTCCCTCGATGACCGTTATCTCAAGCGTGCCGGCCTTGATTATTGGGAGTTTGTCGCCCTGAAGCTGTGGCCTGATCTGGAAACACTTCAGGCCGCCGCCGCTGGCGGGCGGTTCTTCTACCTGAGCACCAAGGTTGACCGGAGTTATCTGGAGGCCGGTTTCCGGCCGGGGGATTACATCGTCTTCGGCAAGGAGACCAAGGGGTTGCCGGAAGAACTTCTGGACGCCAACCCGGACACATCGTTCACGATTCCGATGCCGTCGGAAAAGGTGCGCAGCCTCAATCTTTCTACCTCTGCCGGAATCGTGCTGTATGAAGCTCTGCGTCAATGCGGGGGGCTTTCGTAATGCTGGCCAAGGCGGTCATCTGGATGAATCTGGCGCTTTTTTTATACACCTGGGCCGTGTTCAGCGGCCGCAAACAGGGGCTGCACCCGAAGCATCTCGTTATTTTCGGGATCGGTCTTGCATGCGACTTTCTGGGGACCCAGGAGATGAACATGGTCGCCGCTCTGTACGGCAAGGCGCCGGAGTGGCATAACATTACCGGCATCGCCTCCCTGGCGGGCATGGGGTTCCATTTTCTGCTGGCGCTGACAGCGTCCCTGCTCCATCGCGCGGAAGCGGTCAATATCCTGTTTCACCGGGTCAGCCTGACGATCTACAGCTGCTGGCTGGCGGCGTTCGTCACCGGAGCCGTATCCGGCATGATGCGGATGGGAGGATGAACGGATGCACCCATACCTGACAGCCGACATACCCGGCATCGGCGGAACAATCAAGGAATCTCCCGACGATTTCCTCGTTGAAGAGATCCCCTCCTATATTCCCTGCGGTTCCGGCGAACATTGTTACCTGACGATAGAGAAGCGGGGCATCACGACCCTGGAGGCTATCAGCCGCATCTCAGCCGCCCTGAAGGTCCCGGAGCGCGAGGTCGGCTATGCCGGCATGAAGGATGCCGTCGGCATTACCCGCCAGACGATTTCCATCCAGCGGATCACTCCTTCGAGGGCACTTGCCCTTGAGCTGGACGGCGTCATAGTCCTTTCGGCGGAGCGTCACTCCAATAAACTAAAGCCGGGGCATCTCAAGGGGAATCGTTTTCGTATCGTCATTCGTGGAGTTTCCGGACCGGCGCCTCAACTGGTGCCGGTGATTCTGGAGGTGATAGGGAGGCGTGGAGTACCAAACTACTTCGGCTACCAGCGCTACGGTGCGCAGGGTAATTCACATCTGATCGGCGCGGCGATGCTGCGACGTGACTGGCACGAATGTGTGGACCGGCTGATCGGCGAACCTGACGCGGTCCGGGATGAGGAGTGGTCCGCCGCAATTGGTGCCTATCGGCAGGGGGCACTGAGCGAAGCGCTCCGTCTGTTCCCGCGCCATTGCCGCAGCGAGCGCGACGTGCTGCAGCGGCTGGTCGCCCGGTCCGGAGATTACGAGAAAGCGTTTTCCGCCGTTCATCCCCGCCTGAAAAAGCTGTATCTTTCGGCTTTTCAATCGTCCCTGTTCGATCAGTCCGTCGCGGAGCGTATTGACCGTATTGACCGGTTGATGACCGGTGATCTGGCCATCAAACATATCAATGGCGCCTGTTTTCTGGTTGAGGATGCGGCTGCCGAGCAGGGGAGGGCTGATATATTTGAAATATCGGCCAGCGGGCCGATGTTCGGCTGCAGGATGAAATGTCCTGAAGGCGCGGCGGGCGAGCTTGAAGGTGAAATCCTGGCGCGGGCAGGAGTGGAACTTCCTCTTTTTGACCTGCCTGGTGGTCTGCGGATGGAGGGTGAACGGAGGCCGCTGCGGGTACCCGTCGGAGATCTCTCCTGGAGTTCTGCCGGAGACGCAGTGACGGTCGAGTTTGCTCTGCCGAAAGGTTCGTATGCGACGTCGCTGATACGGGAGATTACCAAAACGTTCTGAAAACGTCTCTTTTGATTCTGTACAGAAAAAAACCGGCATAACGCCGGTTTTTTTCTGTTTCATCCGTCTGTTTCATCCGGTTATTTTCTGACAAAATCCGCTTTTGCAAACGAATACTGGAAATGCATGTGATCGGTATAGGTGCCGTTCAGTATGCCGACGACATCTTCCGTGAATACCAGCTCTTCATCGGTCGGAATGACATACACTTTGACCGGGGAGTCATCGGTGGTAATAAGGGTTTCCCGCTTGCGGGTCATGGCGCTTTTGTTCCGCTCGCGGTCAAGAATGATGCCGATGTGTTCAAGTCCTTCGATTGCCTTTTCGCGGATTGCCGCGCCCATCTCTCCGACGCCGGCGGTGAATACGACCGCATCAAGTTTGCCGATGGCGGCCATGTAGGCCCCGATATATTTTTTCAAACGGTACGCCTCTATGTCAAGCGATAGTTGACAGCGCTTATCACCTGCATTGGCGTGTTCAATGACGTCACGGCGATCGGTAAACCGGCCGGTAATGCCCATTACACCGCTTTTCTTGTTCAGGATGCTGTCGATCTCCTTGGCCGAGAGGTTGTTCTTCTGCATCATGAAAGCGGGTATGGCCGGGTCGATGTCGCCGCAGCGGGTGCCCATGACCGCGCCTTCGAGCGGGGTGAGACCCATGGTGGTATCGACTGAAATACCGTTTTTAATGGCACAGTGTGAAACTCCGTTGCCGATGTGCATGGTGACGATGTTGATGTCCTTGGGGTTCTTGCCGAGCAGAACGGCTGCGCGCTTCGATACATAGAGGTGCGATGTTCCATGAAAGCCGTAGCGCCGCACCTGGTGCTGCTCATACCATTCGTAGGGGAGTGGATAGATGTAGGCGTGCTCGGGCATCGTCTGATGAAAGGCGGTGTCGAAAATGGCGACATGCGGGACGGTCGGCATAAGGGCCTGGGCGGCTTCGATTCCCTCAATGTTCGGGGGGTTGTGGAGCGGAGCCAGGTGCTGCACCTCCTTTACCGCATCCAGCACACTTCCGTCGATCATGACGGAACAGGTGAATTTTTCCCCGCCATGCACAACCCGGTGACCGACCGCGGATATCTCGCTGACGTTTTTCAGAACACCATGGATCGGATCTGTAACCGTTTTGATGAGCAGGTCGATTGCTTCCTGGTGATTGGCGCAGTCCTGTTCGTGATGATAATTTTCACGGCCGGGAATTTCATGCATGATAAATGAGCCGCCGATAATTACCCGTTCTACCATTCCCTTGGCGACAACCTCCATTTTCTGCCAATCGAAAAGCTGGTATTTTACCGATGAGCTGCCGCAGTTTAGTGCCATGATAATCATGTGTATCCCCCTCAAATAAACGGTTATTCAGTTATGATATTAGTAAAAAAACAACATCGAAACTAAAATAACTAGCTGTAATAAAACTGTTTTTGATATATACACGGAACAGGAAATGAATTCAACAAAATATATGCCGGCGGATTTGTTGGAGGGAGATTTCTTTGCTGGACATTTAAAAAACGGTATAGTAAATTGAACAATGCGTTCCATCAGGGAAGCTAATCTAACAAGGAGGTGAAATTGTGTCCCATACTATTACTGAAGATTGCACAAACTGTGCGGCATGCGAGGATTCCTGTCCCGTTAACGCTATCAGCGAACAGGGTTCGAAGCGTGTTATCGATGCCGATACCTGTATCGACTGCGGAGCGTGCGTTGATACTTGCCCCGTAAGCGCTATTCATGCGTAAGTGACATTGTGAACAGGCTGCACAACAAAAAAAGCCCGTGGCAACACGGGCTTTTTTTTGTCTAACCGTATCCGGATGGAAACCAGTTTATTTTTTGAACAGCCAGAGGATGAACGACAGAATTGCCGAGAGCAGCAAGCAGGTTGCGAGAGGAAAATAAAAGCTGAAGTTGCCGTGCTTGAAGCTGAAATCCCCCGGAAGTCTGCCGAGCCAGGTGGGGAGTTTAGGCGCGAAGGAAACCAGTATTCCGGCGATCAGCAGGATGAACCCGGCAAGAATGAGAACGCGCCCCGGTCCGTTCATGCCGGGCTTGCCTTTGGCTGATACCGTTCTTTTTCGCTGAAGATGCAACCGCAGTACTGCTGGCGGTACAGTCCCCGCTCCTTTGAAAGCCGGATTCCTTCCTGCCATCCCGCTCGAAAGTCCTGATAGTAAAATTCCACTCCGTACTGGCTCCCGATCTGTTCCCCCAATGCCCTGATTTCATCATGCTTCTGATATCTGCTGTAGAGCAGCGATGCGGTGAAGGCATCGAAGCCCCCGCTGGCCGCCGCTTCCGCAGCCGCCCGCAGACGTGATGCATAGCAATAGCTGCATCGCTTGTCCGGTTCAGTTGCGACATGCGCCAGAAAACCTTCCAGATCATAGTCGTCCCGCACCATCAGCGGCATTCCTTCCTGCTCCGCCATGTGAATGGCGGTATCCCGGCGCCGGGCATATTCCTGATAGGGGTGGATATTGTGGTTATAGAAAAAGCCGATCACCATGTGACCGGCTGCCCGCAGCTGCTGCAGCGGGAAAAGTGCGCAGGGTCCGCAACAGGTGTGCAGAAGGATGCGCATCACAGGTTCTCCAACAGGTGCCCCATCTTGTCGCGCTTGGTTTTGAGGTAGCCCTTGTTGCTTTTTGTGGCGGCCGCCTCGATGGAGACCCGCTCGACGATGTCAATGCCATAACCCTGCAGTCCGATCAGTTTCTTGGGATTGTTGGTCAACAGCCGCATCTTGCGGATACCAAGCGACACAAGCATCTGGGCGCCTATGCCGTAGTCGCGCAGGTCTGCCTTGAAGCCCAGCTCCAGATTGGCTTCAACAGTATCGCGTCCCCTGTCCTGAAGTTCATAGGCCTTGAGCTTGTTGACCAGGCCGATGCCGCGTCCCTCCTGACGCATGTAGAGAATGACGCCTCGCCCTTCCTTCTCGATCATCTCCATGGCGCTGTGCAGCTGCTCTCCACAGTCGCAGCGCTGGCTGCCCAGAACATCGCCGGTCAGGCATTCGGAATGCACCCGTACCAGAACAGGCTCTCCCGTGCCGACGTCTCCCTTGACCAGAGCGAGGTGATCCTGCTTGTCAACATCGTTTTCGAAGGCGATTGCACGCCAGTCGCCGCCGTAGCGGGAGGGGAGATGGGCCTCGGCCACAACCCGCACCAGAATCTCGTTTTTGAGGCGGTAGGCCACCAGGTCGGCAATCGTGCAGATCTTGATGCCGTGCTCTTTGGCGAATTTTTTCAGTTCGGGCATGCGTGCCATCGTACCGTCGTCGTTCATGATCTCGCAGATCACCCCTGCAGGCTTGAGCCCCGCCAGGCGTGCCAGATCGACCGAACCCTCGGTCTGTCCGGTACGCACCAGTACTCCGCCCGGTTTGGCCCTGAGCGGGAAAATATGGCCGGGACTGACCAGGTCTTTTGATGATGCACCTTCCGCCACAGCCGTAATGATGGTGTGGGCGCGGTCGGCGGCCGAGATGCCGGTGGTGACGCCATGTTTTGCTTCAATGGAAATAGTGAAAGCGGTTTCAAATGGTGATGTGTTGTCACGCACCATCGGTCGCAAATCCAGCTGATCGCACTTTTCCGCCGTCAGGGTCAGACATATCAAACCGCGGCCGTACTTAGCCATAAAGTTGATGTTTTCAGGGGTGGCCGCTTCGGCTGCCAGAGTCAGGTCTCCCTCGTTTTCGCGGTCCTCGTCGTCCACCAGAATGACCATCTTTCCTTGACGGATATCCTCGATTGCTGCTTCTATCGTTGCTACGGACATGATTGTTCCTTTCATAATGTTAGGGTTAAGGGGCAAGGATCAGGGAAAAAGATGACTTTCCTGACCCTGTAATTACAAAAATCCATTCTCGGCGAGGAGCTGCATACTTACATTTCCTCCCTTTTTCCACGGTTGAGCCAGACGTTCCACATACTTGCCGATGATATCAGTTTCTAAATTGACGTTGTCACCGATCTTCAGGGTGACCAG
>JBAQPK010000234.1:0-6080 GCA_049305715.1 Desulfuromonadaceae bacterium
GTATACCGAAGGTCTCATCACCGATGGTGAGCGCTACAACAAGGTTATTGATATCTGGGCCAAGGCAACGGAAGAAATCGCAACCGAGATGCTTGACAACCTTTCAAAAGAAATTGTCACCGCACGGGACGGCAGTAAAATAGAGACATCTTCGTTTAATGCCATCCATATGATGGCTGATTCCGGTGCTCGTGGTTCTGCACAGCAGATCCGCCAGCTCGCAGGTATGCGTGGTTTGATGGCCAAGCCTTCCGGCGAGATCATTGAAACCCCGATCACGGCAAACTTCCGTGAAGGTCTGACGGTTCTCCAGTACTTCATTTCAACCCACGGCGCCCGTAAAGGTCTGGCGGATACGGCTCTCAAAACGGCCAACTCCGGATACCTGACCCGCCGACTGGTCGACGTCGCCCAGGACGCAATCATCACTGAAACCGATTGCGGAACTTTGGACGGCCTGATCGTATCCTCTCTGACAGAAGGCGGAGAAATTATTGAACCGATCGGTGACCGCATCCTCGGACGCGTTGCCCTTGATGACATCCACGATCCGTTGACCGATGAAATACTGGTTGAGATGAATCAGGAAATTGACGAGTACCTGGTTAAGCGGGTTGAAGACGCAGGAATTGAGAAAGTAAAGATCCGATCGGTCCTCACCTGCCAGAGCAAACGCGGTATTTGTGCCAAGTGTTATGGCCGCGACCTTGCCAGAGGCCATAGCGTCAACATGGGCGAAGCTGTCGGCGTCATCGCGGCTCAGTCGATCGGCGAGCCGGGTACACAGTTGACAATGCGTACCTTCCACATCGGTGGTACCGCCTCGCGTCATGCCGAGCAAACGTCGCTTGAAGCACGTGCCGACGGTATAATCAATTATATTAACGTCAATACCGTTATCAATAACGAAGGTCACCATATCGTTATGAACCGTAACGGCGAGATCGCCGTGATCGACGAAACCGGACGCGAACGGGAGAAATACACCGTCGTGTATGGTGCAAAGATCAAGATTGCTCCCGGTGGAGCGGTCAAACAGGGGGCTACACTTGCAGAGTGGGACCCCTACACCATGCCGATCCTTACCGAAGTCGCAGGCAGGGTCAAGTTCGCCGACATCCTTGAAGGCGTAACGATGGAAGAGCAGCTCGATGATGTAACCGGTCTTTCCCGTAAGGTTATCATCGAAACCAAAGATACCGACAAACGACCGCGCATCGCCATCAAAGATGCTACCGGTGAAGGTGGCGGCACTATCGGCCGTTACTTCCTGCCGGCCGGAGCCAATATTTCTGTCATTGACGACACCGTCATCAGTGCCGGTGATATTATCGCCAAGATTCCTCGTGAAACAACCAAGACGAAGGATATTACCGGTGGTTTGCCGCGCGTTGCCGAACTTTTTGAAGCACGTAAACCGAAGGACTTTGCCGTTATTACCGAGATCGATGGCCGCGTGTCATACGGCAAGGATGCCAAAGGAAAACGAAAAGTTCTTGTCACGCCGGAACTGGGCGAGCCGAAGGAATATCTGATTCCGAAAGGGAAACATATCAGTGTTCATGAAGGTGACCATGTCCGTGCCGGTGAGCCGCTCATGGACGGTTCATCCAATCCACATGACATTCTGCGGGTGCTTGGTGTCAAGGAACTGGCGAAATATCTGGTGGACGAAGTTCAAGAAGTGTACCGTCTACAGGGCGTCAAGATCAATGACAAGCATATTGAGGTTATCGTCCGTCAGATGCTGCGGCGGGTACGCATCAAGGACACCGGCGACACCAATCTTCTGGTAGATGATCAGATCGAACGCTGGGTATTCGAGCAGGAGAACGACAAGGCGTTCCGTGATGGAAAACGTCCGGCAGTTGCTGAACCGCTGCTGCTTGGTATTACGAAGGCATCGCTTTCCACAGAATCATTCATTTCAGCCGCTTCCTTCCAGGAGACGACGAAAGTATTGACTCAGGCCGCGATAGAAGGAAAAATTGATTTCCTGCGCGGACTCAAAGAGAATGTTATCATGGGGCGTCTGATACCTGCAGGAACCGGAATTGCCCGCTACCGTAATTTACGTTTGGTGGCGGAATCCCTCGCTCCAAAAGAGGGTGCAGTAAAAGAAGCTGACAGTGATGATGCCGGTGAGGTTTCTGATCTGGAAGCTGCATAAACGCAGCTGGAATAATTAGTCCACTACACAACGGCCGGGAGGTAACCTTCCGGCCGTTTTTTTATGTTCTGATTGTATCGGGACCCTTCCCGGTCAGTTTTTTCCAACTGCTGCCTGCCAATTCAACAAGACCGTTGATCGTACGTGTATAGAACTTGGTGACAGGCATGCTGTTAACCAGCAACGAACCGTTAACCGACTCAATTGAGACCGGATCACCGGCGGCACACGCAGAAATATGGCAGTAATATTCACCGGATATTCCGAACAGGAATTTATAGATGGATCCTTCCAAGCGACACGCGACGATGAGTATAACAACTTCTGGATGCCCTGTCTTATGATGAAAACGCACCGTAGCGGAGACAAAAGAGCCTGTGACCGTGGGACCTGAAGCAAGCAGAGATTCGAGATTAACACCCTTTGGCTTCATTTTACCAAGTGACGGGAGTCCCCACGGCTTAAATGGTTCATGTGATCTTGCATCGTAATGATCACTCCGTTCCAGCAGCGTCACGACATTGTTATTGATCGGTCCGCCAATGGAGTGTGAAAGGCCTGCTGAAAATCCCTGATCCCTTATCAATCGGTGATTTTCAACGATCTGAATCATGCCGGTAGCTCCGAGTGGATGTCCTCTCCCCTTCAGGCCGCCGGTAAGGTTGGTTGGAAAAGCACCGTTTTCACCGGTCAGCGAATCATCCAGCAGGGCATCCATCAAGCGGCCGCTACTGACAATGCCAAGATCGACCATATTTATCGGCCCGAATCCGTTAAACGGATCATGCATGTTGACGTGCATCTTGCCGGCAAACGAACGGATATCCTTGATGCCGGCCATTCCATAGGCATACCGTGAAGCAATGACGGTTGCCGGGAAGGAGTGGAAATAATTACGGTCGGCAATAGTCGGAATATCGGTGGCACTACCGACACCGCTAACACGGACATCTTGCGGGCGCGAGGTAAGAACGACAGCAGCAACTCCGTCCGACATTGGACAGAAATCATGGTAGCGCAACGGATACCAATATCGATAATTACTGCCATCAGCAATATGGCGATAGTATTCCTGCAGTTCAATCTGAACGTTCAGGTGGGCATTTGGATTCCGGGCTGCAAAGCGCTGACTTCGTTGAGTTAGAAGAGCCGAATACGCGGTCCACTCTTCATCGGATAGGCCAAGGCGCTCCATTAAAGCGCGGGCAACCAATCCGCCGCACGCGGGCATGGTCAGCCCGAATTCAGCTTCATCACGATCAATTACTCCGGCGATAATACGCGTTGATTCGAGTGTCGAAGTACCACTCATCTTCTGGACACCGAGGGCGAGAACCGAGTCGTATCGACCTGATGCGATCTCCAGATAGGCACTTTCGAACGCCGATGCGCCCGACGAGGAAGCGGTATCGACAAGCACCGAACGGGCACCGGAGATTCCCAGCATGCCCGCTATTTTTGCAGCTGTATTGTCAACGCCCGAGAATGCGGCCGGGTTTTGACTTCCGACAACCACCGCCTCAATATCACGGCGTCGTACCGGGCTGTCGTTAAACACCTCGCCACTCAATTCCGATAATTCCAGAAAAGAAAGTTCCTGCTTTTCTTTCCCGTTGTACCTTCCAACTGGAGCCATCCAGGAAGCCGCAACATATACGGGCCGGGGTTTAAATGGCAGTTCCATACTTACCCTTTCTCAGTCGCTGAATTTATTGTTCTAACGCTCGCGCACTCTATCCCTGCACCTTTATAACCTGCACACTGATTAAAAACCGCACCCGCTGGAATGTTTCTGGTGATATTTCTGGTGATATGCCTCGGCTTCCCAGAAAAAGGTGGCGGGCACAATTTGAGTAGCGACAGCACGGCAAAACGCCCGACTGTTTTCCAGTTCGGCGCGAGAGGCAAGAGCAGATAAAAGCTGGTCCTCAGAATGATAAAAGATCACCGAACGATATTGTTCGCCGACATCCGGCCCCTGCCTGTTTACCTGAGTCGGGTCATGGCATTGCCAGAAGACCTTCAGAAGGTCATTGTAGCTGATCTGAAGTGGGTTAAAAGTCACCTCTACCGCCTCTGCATGGCCGGTTTCGTGACTGCAGACATCATGATATGTCGGGTTCTCCGTGCGTCCTCCGCAATAACCTACCCGAGTAGAAACAACTCCGTAAACGGCCAGAAAGACATCTTCTACCCCCCAAAAGCAACCCGCTGCAAACGTAGCAACCTCGAACACGACTTCCCCCTCATAAACAAAAAAGGGCCCCGAAGGGCCCGTTCAAACTACATAAGTTTTTCCATCTCTTCTTCAGAGATATCGAAGTTGGCATATACGTTTTGGACATCATCGTTGTCCTCCAGCTTATCCATTAACTTGAGCATGCTTTCGGCCTGCTTGCCTTCTAGCTTGACCTGGGTCTGGGGAATCATGGTAATCTCGGCATTTGCGTGCTTAAAACCCTTGGCGGCCAATACCTCACGCACCTCAATAAATGATGCCGGTTCTGTCGTGACTTCAAAACAATCATCCTGCTCGGAAACATCTTCAGCACCCGCCTCAAGCGCGGCTTCAAAAAGCTGATCGAAATCTACGGACTTGTCATAGCCGATCACCCCTTTTTTGCTGAAAATCCAGGAAACACACCCAGCTTCTCCCATGTTGCCGTTACTCTTCGAAAAGATACTGCGGATGTCTGAAACGGAGCGATTCCGATTATCGGTCAATACTTCAACCAGAACAGCGGCACCGCCGGGGCCATATCCTTCATAGACGATCTCCTCGTACGTAACCCCCTCCATGCCACCAGCGCCTTTCTTGATTGCCCGCTCAATATTGTCTTTCGGCATATTCTCAGCTTTTGCCTTATCTACAGCCGTTCTCAAACGGGGATTAGCTGCAGGATCGCCTCCTCCAAGCTTTGCAGCGACAGATATTTCCTTGATAAACTTAGTAAAAAGCTTGCCGCGCTTGGCATCGGCCGCTCCCTTTTTGTGCTTGATAGTACTCCATTTATTATGACCAGACATCGTTTATGCTCCTTTAAAAGTATATTAAATGAGTTTACTGTAGCCCAAAAAAGTGAAGATATAGCATGTAAAGCCATAGGTGTCCAGTGTGATTTTTAGAGATCAGAGGATCGGCCTGACTCGGAAAAAGTTCAAAACCCGGCTATGTTGTTTATGGTTTTTGAGATTTTTATGTTTCTGAACTGCTTCAGCACTACAAAACAGCGATCTTACACCGGCAGTCTGCAGATACGTCCTCTGGATTATCTGCCACGACACAAATAACGGGACGGCGCAGGTAACTCGTAAAACAGACAGGGCACTTATTCGTTGGCACCAGGCACCAAGGCCGCAGAAGCACGGGAATTGCGCGTTGGGCCGCCATACCCCATGAAACAACCGGAGGTACGGCTACCCACAGCGTTAATCTGGCAAATGAATATGCATGGCAGGATTCGTGATTAAATTACAATATGGAAAATAGAGGTTGACAGCACAGCAGAATATTCGTTATAAAGACTACTTAATTGACCTGTGGCGCGTTATCCAAGAGGCTAGGAGCCGGTCTGCAAAACCGTTAACGTCGGTTCGAATCCGACACGCGCCTCCAATTCAATTCAGCACTGAATACAAAAGGCCATGCTTTAAAGCATGGCCTTTTCTCATCTTTGGCCTTTTACTAGATATTTGAGAAACGAGAGCTTGCAACTCTCGTTTTTTTTGTCTACTATTATCTAGTTACCTAACTAGTTTTATGGAGGTGCAGCCATGGGGTTCCCAACCAAAGTCCAGCTGATCAAACGCAAGCAGAGCGAGCAGTGGTACATCAACTTCCCGGCGGCTGTAGCGCAGGCGATGGAGTTTGAGCGGGGTGAGACCGTTGAATGGATTGTTGAAGATAAGG
>JBAQPK010000235.1:0-4204 GCA_049305715.1 Desulfuromonadaceae bacterium
GTAGTGAGTTATCACTCCAGAGAGCCCAAATTTGCACCGCCATATCTTCAGCGGAAAATGGGTCGAAGATCAACGCCGCATCGCCGACTATTTCAGGGACCGAAGTGACATTGGAGCAAACAACCGGACAACCGCAGGCCATCGCCTCGATCAGAGGGATGCCGAACCCTTCATACTGAGATGGAAACACCATCAGTTGTGCCAGGTTGTACAGATTCGGCAGATCTTCATGGGGAAGATTGCCGAGCACGATAACATTATCACGCAACCCGAGGCGATAAATTTCCTGGAGGACATCGTCGTTTGCCTGCATGGCTATGCCGCTTAAAACCAGTTGTCCGTCAAAGCGGTATCGTTCCTTCATAATCTTGAGGGCCGCCAGAAGCCGCTTATGGTTCTTGTGGGGCCACGTCGCCGCGGGGTAATACATGAAAGGTTTATGCAGGCCAAGCCTGGAACGTATGGATTCCAGCATGTCAGGATCATCAACAATACGGAATTGCGGGCCGTATCCGGTGTAGACAACATCAATTTTATCCGGAGCAATCTCATATCGCTCGACAAGGCATATTTTGGCATGCTCTGAAATGGCAATGATTCGGGTCGCCTTTTCAGCGGAAGGTCTCCAGAGTTTTTTTCTCGCGCTCAATGCATACGATGAGAAGTACTTCGGAAAGAACTCGTGCTGCATGTCATGGAAGGTTAGCACTGAAGGGATGTTATGGTCCATCGGTTGGAGAATGGAAAACGGATGGTGAATAATATCCGCTTTGAGCCGGTCCATAAAAGGCCGCAGGATATCAAGAGGAGTTGTGTGCCTGATTGCTGCCCGTAGATACCATAGCGCGGAGGGCTTGGAATAAATGCACTCTAACGGCCTGAAACGGGGGTTTGAAAGCTGAAAAGACTTGGCGTATTGCTTGCTGCAAATCAGGGAATAGTCGTTGCTGGTATCGACACCCTGTAACGAAGTTACCAGATTTCGAAAATAGGTCTCCCCTCCCCCCATCCGGTTCGGTGCCAGTGCCACCGCATTTAGGACTATGTTCATCAATGGTAACCAATTTCCATAGCGCTTTGGTGAGAAAAAGTATCCATTATTCTTACCTTAAACCGCTGACAAAATAATGAGCAAGATGACGCACAATAAGATACCAGCAAAAAATATTTACTTTGAGAAAAGCAAAACGGGTACGGAAACCGGTATCGCCACCTTGGTCTACGTACAACGTTCTTGTGCGCAAAGACTCTTTCCAATGTCGTGACAGCGCCCGGCGTAGTGTGCCAACCCCAAACTGCTTTTGTGCATACTCAAACCTTGAAGTTACGTAAGCAAAGGTAATGATGTGGATGATACAAAAATTCAAAAGATTTGCAGAGTAATCGTCCACTAAAGCCGGGTGACGTAAAACCTCTCCGCATCTCCGCACAAGTCCCTGTCCCGCAAGCACATGATTTTCCAGATCCACGTTACTTTCGCTCGCAGAATCAACATGTCGGCGATAGACATAGAAAGGGGCATCTATATAGACAATCCTGCCCAAAAGGGCACACTTCACAAGAAAAAGGTACTCGCAATAGATTCCTATGGCCGATGCGCACAGTTCCTCGACAGCATTCACATTGTTTCTGAGAGCAACCGTATCGAACAGGCCGCATGTAGAGCCAATCTGAGGCCGGCGGGCTGAATACCAGCGCAGGAAATCCCGCCCCGTAAATTCGATCATGGCGCTCTGCTGGAGAATATTGGGCTGGTACTTCTCTGCTGGCTTCAACATTCTGAATGAAGAAAAGAACGCGGGCGGGAATGATGTCTTCAGCAAGCATTCATAGGCGGTTTGCAGGTAGCCGGGTTCATACAGGTCATCATCAAACAGCCAGGTAAAGTAGCGTCCCGAAGCCAGTCCGAGCAGCGTGTTCATATTGCCGACTTCCCGCAGGTTGCGGGGATGGTTGACGATGCGGATGCGCGGGTCGGCTAATCCAAGTATCTCGCAGGTCAGGGTTTCGTCGGTATAATCATTGCCTACGATGATTTCAAAGTCGGTAAACGATTGGGCAATAACCGATGCCAGGGCATCCTTCAACATGCCATGGCGGTTATAGGTCGGGATACCGATAGTGAAAAAGGGTTGTGCCACTAAACCGTTACCTGAAAATAACAGGGTGGACTCGGCAATGTATGAGACCGCTGGACATGTTATCGCCAAATCTTGCGCCAAATTTTTGCTCAAACTCATCTATCTTTGGCCATTCGTAATACCTCTCCATGGATAAGGCTTGTGAAGTGTTTTCAGGGAAATCAACTGCAATGAATATCTTCATCCACCGTTCATCGATATGATATTTAACAAAAAAAGTGGTAAGTTTACACATGTTTCTTAACTGCTTAGCCACATCATCGGTAAAGGCTATACCCCGAATGCCGGTATTCGTGTCGCCGCTGGCCAGGTTGTTCAACGCCAGGTTATGGTCGCGGCAGCAGGCGTGCCTGATCCGATGGTATAAGCGCAGTACGTGCCTGATTTGTACCTTAATGGACGTTTTGTTGATCACCGTGGATAAACCTGAAGAAAAGTGCCCGGTACAGTTTGCGCAGCCGCCGTTGAAAAGTTTTCCTGGCAAATTCCTGGCGAAGATTCAGCAGCTCGACATCTTCTGCCGAGATCCGCTCCAATATCAACTTTTCCATTTCGGGGACTGCGTAAGTGAGAAACGCATGGGCGCCCAGTCGCATGCAGCGTTTACATATGCCATGGTTTTTCCTGGTTGCCTGGATCTTGTCCAACGGCATGGTGAGAAAGTTCCCAATGCAATATTCCCCGGCATTGAATACCCCGCAACAGAGGATTGCATTTCCCTGAAAGTCGAGGCTTATCTGTGAATCCCTCAGCGGGCATGGCTGGCTATGGTACTGTTGTGTGCTTGCAAACGTATCCTGCAGCCGGTAAGCGAGGCTTTCGATTAATTGATGGTCTGCGGCAGTCAACGAAGTATCCTGAGACCCCGTATCCACATAAGTCAGAATCTTCTCCAGAGGAAACATCAGCGCCCATACCGGATCGAAATCAAAACCGAGACTAGCTGCGAAATCCCGCATCATCGGCTCCTCTTTCAGGTTGTGCCGGTAGCGATGGTAGGCAACGAAAATGCGAGTAGCAGAGTTGTGTCGCTTTCTGGCCTCTGCCAGCGTTACCATATTCATCTTAACCCGTTCGATGTCTCCACCCCGATGGGTATAGCCATAAATTCCCTGGGTGAAACCGGAGACGGAAATTTTGAAGCTGGCGGGTTTTGCAGCCATGATGGCGTCTGCATCGGGGAGCAGGTTCAGGTTGGAACTCACGTGGCAAGGAATTCCCGCATCCCGGACGATGCGTATCAGTTCAGGGAGCCTGGGATGTAGCAGGGGTTCAGTCCAGTTGAACAGGTTGATGCCCGTCACAAGGCACTCGGATGCAGCCTTCCGGACAATCCTCACAAGCAGTTCCGGCTCCATGAACCCATGAGGCAGCCGATAGTCCCCGGTGTTCCCCTGCGGACAGCAGGGGCAGCGCAGATTGCAGGCACCGGACACGTCAATGTCGAAACTGAATTTTTGCAGAAATCCCTCGATTTATTTTTTTACAAACGGAAACGTCACTTCGTGGTAGCACCCGTCCCGGGGCTTGTAAGATCCTGGCCAGACAATTTATGGCACGTTTAATCATTCCGGATGCGACCTCACTTTCTTGTTTCATCATTACGGTTCAACTTCACGAATGAACGCCTGTCTCTCACGACACAAGCGAAGTCTTTTTCCACCAGTGGCGGAGGCCTTTTCTGCAAACCAGCCACAGGAGGCGAAGTTTATCTGTTATCGATGGCTTTGAGCTGAAATTGTTGCATCTGAAACAGACGGATTGAGTCTGCGGGGTATGGCTGAAGTTCAGAACTTTCGAACGGGCATCGAGATATTTACGGCCGTACCAGATATCGTCAAATGATTCTTTCATCAAGTCACCAAAGGCACTCTCTCTGTCCCAGACCTCACAGCATGGCAATATCTTGCCGTCTGCCATCACCACGACTCTCGTGAACAGCTGTGGGCATATCCCGTTTGACAGGGGATAGCGATACTCCCCCTTGTAGCAGTCGCTTATGTAGGCACCGTTTTGGGGCAGCCATTCAAGCTTTCTCTCCTCTATGTTGAATAATTCATGTC
>JBAQPK010000236.1:0-9880 GCA_049305715.1 Desulfuromonadaceae bacterium
GGAAAAGCAATGGGGGTGAATTTAACAGACTTCGTTGTGAATAAGGGTGCAGACACGAAGCCGGGTTTATTCGAAAAGTCCTTGCCTTCAGCGGTTTGCTATGCGTTCAGATAGCCAAAGACGAGAGCCACTTAGCTAAAGTAAGCTAAGTGGCTATAATTTTTTGGTTGCGGGGACAGGATTTGAACCTGTGACCTTCGGGTTATGAGCCCGACGAGCTACCAGACTGCTCCACCCCGCGACAAGTGGAAAAAGAGTTATAGCAGGATATGAATGTTGTTGTCAATAAAATAGTTGCTGCTGACCAATTTAATTTTAATCCTTGTCGGGGATTGCGATCGCCCCCTTGCCCATTTTCCCGGCAAGCTCTTTTGCTGCGTCCGAATCTAGCCGCTTCCCGACACGAACGCGATACCAGGTGCCCTTGTCTCCCAGATGGGATTCCACGACACTGACACTATATCCTTTGGCAGCCAGTTTGCCGCGCATCGTCTCGGCTTCTGACTTTAGACTGTACGAAGCAACCTGGACAGTGAAGTCGCCCGTATCCTGTCGGCCGGCCGGTTTTGCCGGTGAGGACTGAAGAGGTTTTTTATGGGTGTTTTCGTCGTTCTGGGTGGGTGCCGGCCTGGCAATGTTGGCAGGCATGGCAGCCTGGAGCGGTTGTTTCGACGGCTTGTCACTCCTTGGATTGATGCCGCTCCCCATGACATTGTTTTTCTGTCCGCTGGGAAGTGACTTATAAAAGCTGAGCGGCGGATCAATGGCTGTTTCTGTTCCACCACCTGCTGCCTGTTGCGGAGCAGACCCCCCTGATTGCGGCTGTTGCGCGGGGGCAGGGGGCGCGGGTTGTTTGGTCGCTGGTGGCGCTTTGGCTTGCTGTGGAGAATTTTCAAGGCTTTGTTGTTCCATCGCCGCCTTGAATCCTTCTTTTGCGGAACGCTGGGAAAGCATCCAACCGCTGCCAAAACCGATTCCGAAGCAGAGGAGACCGGCAATAAAGATAACGATCAGCCCGCTTCCGGAGGATTCCTTTCGAGGGCGATTCTGCACTCCCTGGGGAGAGCTGCATGATTTCTTTGGTTCGCTGTAGTCAATGCGCATGGTGGCCTCCGCTACATCCGTTCCGGTGCCGTTATCCCCAGGATGGAGAGTGCGTTTTTCAGAGTCTGTGCGGTTCGCTTCAGCAGATAGAGCCTGGCTTCAGTCAGTTTCCGATCTTCGCTGATGACTCGATTCTTGTTATAGAAACCGTGAAAACAGCTTGCCAGTTCACTCAGGTAATAGGTCAGGCGATGGGGCTCAAAATGCACGGCGCAGTCATCGACCGTGTCGGGGAGCGCCGTCAAAAGTTTTATCATCTGAAGATCTTCGGGGGTAGAGAGGCAGGCCAGATCGGCAGGCGCCGGACTTTCAGGGGCAATGAAGCCCTTCTCCGCGGCGTTCTCAAAAATACTGCAGATGCGGGCATGGGCGTACTGAACATAATAGACCGGGTTTTCGTTTGTCTGCTGCTTGGCCAGGTCGATATCAAATACCAGCTGGGCATCGGGCTTGCGCATCAGGAAAAAGAAGCGGGTGGCATCACATCCGACCTCATCAATCAGATCACGCAGGGTGACATAACTGCCGGCGCGTTTGGATATCTTGACCTCTTCGCCGCCACGCATGACCGTCACCATCTGGTGCAGCACATACTCGGGCCACTCCTGTGGGATCCCCATATCAAGGGCCTGAAGCCCGGCGCGGACACGGGTGACGGTGCTGTGGTGGTCGGATCCCTGCTCGTTGATCACCCGGGTGAAGCCGCGCTCCCACTTGGCCTGATGATAGGCGACGTCCGGAACGAAATAGGTATAACTGCCGTCGGCCTTGCGCATGACGCGATCTTTGTCGTCGCCGAAGTCGGTGGAGCGGAGCCAGAGAGCTCCGTCATGTTCGTAGGTATGTCCGTTGGCGATCAGCTTCCTGACAACAGCGTCAACTTTTCCCTCGCTGTAGAGTGACGATTCCAGGGTGTAAACATCGAACGTTACGCCAAAGGCTTCAAGGTCAAGGTCCTGTTCGCGGCGCAGCCAGGCGACGGCAAAGTGCCGAATGTTCTCAATATCTTCAGGATTTCCGCAGGCGGTCGTATGCTGGTCAGCGGCTTCGACGGTCTCGCGAGCCAGGTAGGCCCGGGCCACATCCTTGATATACTCCCCCTGATAGCCGCCTTCCGGCCACCGGGGGTCATCCGGTTCAATGCCGAGGCAACGCAGCTGTACGGAAAGGGCGAGGTTGCTGATCTGCACCCCGGCATCATTGTAGTAGAACTCGCGTGTCACATCCCAGCCGGCGGAATCAAGCACACGACAGAGGGTATCCCCAATCGCCGCCCCGCGGCCATGGCCGATATGCAGCGGTCCGGTCGGGTTTGCGCTGACAAATTCGACCTGGACCTTTTTCCCGGCTCCGCTTGACGTGCGGCCATACCGGTTTCCCCCCGCCTCGATCTCAAGGAGGGAGGCCTGCCATGCAGCCTGGGATACGAACAGGTTGATGAAGCCGGGACCGGCGATTTCGCTTTTTGCCAGCAGTCCTCCGCCGTCTCCAAGATGTTTGATAATGATCTCGGCGACCTGGCGTGGCGCTTTGCGCTCGCCCTTGGCCAGCTGCATGGCGATGTTGCAGGAAAAATCTCCATGTTCCGGGTTGGAGGGATGGCCGATAATAATGGGTGGCAGCGGGGATGTCGTCAGTTCTTGCGCCGCGTGGGCTTTGATCAGTGCAGATTCAAGCAGGGGGGCTATTCGGTTTCGCATCATGTTTTTGACTGTTCTTTCTGATCGATTGTATTGTCTGTTTCATCCGTGTCGTCCTTGATGCTGACATCCCGGGAAAAATCGGGACATCTTGCGCCTCCATCAGGGATGCAGAATCGTTTTGAGCAGTTTTCGCGCCAGGCGCAGACGGCGCAGCTTTGTCGTGGCATGGTGTATGTCCCCAAGATGTTACGGCTGTTTCTTTTCCTGCGGGAACTGGTAAATGACCTCATTGCTGCGCACCAGGCCGAAATCTTTGCGGGCGATGCTTTCAAGGTAACGGCGGTCGGATGTAAGAGCCACGATCTCGCGCTTCAGTTTTTCATTGTCGCTATTGCTTTCGGTCAGGCGGGCTTCGATTTTATTCTTGTCCTGTTTCAGTTCAATAATGCGCAGAAGGCCCTTGTCTCCGAATACAGTGAAGAAGAGGATGAATGCCAGGCATCCGGCCGGGATGAAGTACATCTTCTTTTGAAGGGGCAGATTGAACATTTACCCTTTCCTGATCCGTTCAGCAAAATATGTCGCCGTCGATTTCAGGCCGTTTTCCAGTTCAATTTCAGGCTTCCAGCAGAGCTTTTCGCCAGCCAGGGAAATATCGGGCTGTCGCTGTTTCGGATCATCCAGCGGTAGCGGCTGGAAAATGATCTTCGACTTTGATGTAGTTATTGTAATGATTTTTTCAGCAAACTCAAGGATTGTATTTTCAACCGGGTTGCCGAGATTGACCGGACCGATGAAACCGTCGCATTCCATCATGCGGATCATCCCCTCTACAAGGTCGGAGACATAGCAGAATGAGCGGGTCTGGGAACCGTCGCCATAGACGGTGATGTCTTCATTCCGGAGTGCCTGCAGGATGAAATTCGATACCACGCGGCCGTCATTCTCGGCCATGCGCGGACCATAGGTATTGAAAATCCGGACAATGCGGATGTCAACGCCGTTCTGGCGGTGATAATCCATCATCAGGGTCTCGGCAACCCGTTTCCCTTCGTCATAGCAGCTTCGTATTCCGATCGGGTTAACGTTCCCCCAGTAACTCTCGGTCTGCGGGTGTACATGGGGATCGCCGTAGACTTCCGAGGTGGAGGCCTGCAGGATGCGGGCTTTGACACGTTTGGCCAGCCCGAGCATGTTTATGGTTCCCATCACGCTGGTCTTGATCGTCTTGACCGGGTTGTACTGGTAATGAATCGGGGAGGCGGGGCAAGCCAGGTTGTAGATGCGGTCGACTTCAAGCAGGATCGGCTCGGTTATGTCATGGCGGACGAGCTCGAAACGGTGGCTGTCCATCAGGTGGATGATGTTGTTTTTGCTGCCGGTGAAGAAGTTGTCAAGGCAGATGACGTCATGCCCTTCGCCCAGGAGGCGTTCGCAGAGGTGTGAGCCTACAAAGCCGGCGCCGCCGGTTACCAGTATGCGCATGTTATTTTACCTCTCCGCAGATGCCGCCGCCGCAGCGACCGAGCGGGACATAACTGAACCCGCCAGCCGCCATGCGATCCGGTTTATACAGGTTGCGGCCATCTACAATATGCGGCGATTTGAGTGCACTCTTGATGCGGTCGAAGTCCGGATTGCGGTATTCGCTCCAGTCGGTGATGATCGCCAGGGCATCGGCTCCATCGAGAATATCATACTGGTTGCTGCTGTATTCGATCCGGTTGCCGAATATTTTTCTGGCTTCCCTGATCGCCTCCGGATCATGGGCCCGAACCGTGGCTCCGGCGGCCAGCAGATGTTCTATGATCGTGATGGCCGGGGCTTCGCGCATGTCGTCGGTGCGGGGTTTGAAGGAGAGTCCCCAGCAGGCGACGATGCGGCCGGTGAGGGGCTGCTCTTCGTCAGGGGAGCCGAGCAGCTTGATCAGTTTGGCTGCCAGGATCTCTTTCTGGAGTTCATTAACCTCTTCAACCGCTTTCAGAAGCAGGAAGTCATAGTTTGATTCTTCGGCGGTTCTGATCAGGGCCTTGACGTCCTTGGGGAAGCAGGAACCGCCATAGCCGGGACCGGGGAAGAGAAAGTTGTAACCGATGCGGGTGTCGGAGCCGATCCCTTCGCGGACGGCCATGACGTCGGCACCCATCAGTTCGCACAGTCCCGCAATCTGGTTCATGAAGGAGATGCGGGTGGCAAGCATGGCGTTGGCGGCGTATTTGGTCATTTCGGCGCTGCGGATATCCATGACGATCATGCGGTTCTGCTTACGCATGAAGGGATCGTAGAGCTCTTTCATGATTTCGGCGGTGCGGACGTTGTCGCAACCGATCACGACCCGGTCCGGTTTCATGAAGTCGTCAATGGCGGCCCCCTCCTTGAGGAACTCGGGGTTGGAGACGACGTCGAATTCAAGATCAACGGCGCGACTCGCCAGCTCTTCCTGGACTGCGGCGCGAACCTTGTCGGCGGTGCCGACCGGGACGGTTGATTTGTCGACGATGATCTTGAAGCCGTTCATGACCCGGCCGATATCCCGGGCGACCCCCAGGACATACTGGAGGTCGGCGGAGCCGTCTTCCCCCGGGGGAGTGCCGACGGCGATGAAGCAGACCAGCGAGGACTTGACCGCTTCTTCCATATCGACAGTAAAAGAGAGGCGCCCTTCGGCCTGATTGCGCAGGATCAACTCTTTGAGACCGGGCTCGTAGATCGGGATGATCCCCTGCTTAAGCCCCTCGATCCGTGTGTTGTCGATATCGACGGCGATTACGCTGTTGCCGCTATCGGCAAAGCAGGCGGCGGCTACCAGACCGACATAACCGGCACCGAAAATACAGATTTTCATGCACTGCTCCAGAAAATAGTAAATGAATCCATACCCTATATCACACTATACGGCTGAAATTCCAGGATTTAAGCCGGATTCAGATCATTTTTCAATCTCAGGGCTTCAGCGTATGCTTCACTGCGGGATACCCCTGAAATTACAGCCGCTTGTTTTGCGATGTCCTTGATAGAAAGCGAACCGTCGGCCATCAGACGGCGGAGCACTTCCACCAGTTGCTCGCTCTCCTCCGGAGCCGTTTCTCCCGGAGCTATCAAAACGACCACCTCGCCGCGCACAATCCCCTGGGAAACGGCTGCGATAACCTCTGATGCGCTGCCGCGGATAAACTCCTCAAACATCTTGGTCAGTTCCCGGGCAACTATCACCTGCCGTTCTCCCAGTACCTCACGAATATCGCTCAGGGTATCCAGCAATCGATGGGGGGCTTCGTACAGCACCAGTGTACCCGGCAGGGTGTTAATACCGGATAGAAATGTGCGGCGCTTCCCTTGGCGGGATGGAGGAAAACCGGCAAAGGTGAAGCTGTCGGTCGGCAGGCCGGAAGCTGCAAGCGCCGCTACCGCGGCGCAGGCGCCCGGAACCGGAACCACCGGGATATTCTCCGCGACCGCGTCGCGGACCAGCTGGTAGCCGGGGTCGGAGACACAGGGGGTGCCGGCGTCCGAAATCAGCGCGACTGATTTTCCCTGCCGCAGCGCGTTCAGAATCCGCTCCCCCTTGATCTGCTGGTTATGGTCGAAATAGGAGGTCAGTGGCTTGGATATGCCGAAGTGATTGAGCAGTTTGAGCGAGTGCCGGGTGTCCTCGGCCGCGATCAGATCAACTTCCCCAAGGATCCTCACGGCCCGGTAGGTCATGTCTTCCAGGTTGCCGATCGGCGTGGCGATGATGTAAAGGGTTGCGGTCATGAAGTCTCCTGATGGCGCAACGAATGCGTGGCTGTGCTGTTCATCCCGTCAGATATAAAGGGTAATCGGGTATGTGTCAACTTATTGCAAGTACAGATATTAGCTCGCAAAATGACGCTTATAATGCTAAATAATACTAACGTGATTGATTTAATCGGCTTGTTTGGGTACACTTCAAATAGTAAATATGTGAACTGTGTTCCATTCTTGTCTGTATGCCTGCCCATGACTGCCCGGTGAAGAGGTGTTTGCATGTCGAGTAACGATAGACACAGAACGATCTCTCTCATTTCCGTATTTTGTTCTGCTTCGATGTGCACCAGCCGTCTCCTGCTGTTCCTCCTGTCTTTCTTCTGCTTTGACATTCCGTCCGCACACGCAACTGCCCGAACAGTGAAAGTCGGCATTTATGAAAACGCACCCAAGGTTTTTACCTCCGAGAGTGGCAAACCATCCGGCATCTTTATCGAAATCATTGAATATATAGCAAGGAAAGAAGGGTGGGATCTGCGCTATGTGCCCGGCACCTGGGCGGAGGGACTGGATCGCCTGGCGAAAGGGGATATTGACTTGATGACCGACGTTGCCTATACGTCGGAGCGTGAAAATATTTTTACCTTCCACAAGACCCCGGTACTGTCGGTCTGGTCCCAGATATACGCCGCCAGAGGAAGCGGGATCCAGTCCATATTGGACCTGAACGGAAAACGCGTCGTTGCGCTGGAAAATACTATTCAGCTTGAGACGTTTACCCGGATGACGCACAGTTTCGGGTTGAAAATCACCCTCATTCCCGTGCCGGACTACAAGACCGGGTTTGCGATGATTGCCGCGGGCAAGGCCGATGCCGGCCTCACCAACCGGCTGTATGGACTGATGTATGCGCGGAAGTCGGGGCTTGAGGATACACCCGTCATGTTTGACCCGGCCCCCTTCTTTTTTGCGTCGCCACGCAACGCTTCCGGGGAATTGCTGGAGGCAATCGACCATCACCTGCTGAAACTGAAAAATGATCCTCAATCTGCTTATTATGCGGCCATGAAACGGTGGACTTCCGAAGAGGTTCACTATAAGCTTCCGGCCTGGCTGCTGATCTCCGGTCTCGTTCTGGGCGTTGCTCTGCTTATGAGTCTGGTGGGAGCCTTCATCCTGAAGTATCAGGTGAATGCCCGTACGCGGGAGCTGATGCTGGCCAATCAGGAAATGGAGCGGCGCATTGACGAGCGCACCCTTTCGCTACAGGAGATGAATGCCAGGTTGCGCGCTACCCTTGAAGAACTGGCCGTTGCCAAGGAGAAGGCTGAGGTCGCCGACCAGCTGAAATCAGCGTTTCTCGCCACCATGTCCCACGAGTTGCGCACGCCGCTTAATTCCATCATCGGGTTCACCGGCATCCTCCTGCAGCGGATGGGAGGTCCACTCAATGAAGAGCAGGAAAGGCAGTTGAACATGGTGCGCAACAGCGCCAATCATCTGCTCTCCCTGATCAGTGACGTGCTGGATATCTCCAAGATCGAGGCGGGGCAGCTTACGATGTCCTGCACGCCGCTGGATCTGAAAAACACGATTATGAAGGTCGTCCAGACCGTGCGTCCCATGGCGGAGAAGAAGGGGCTGACCGTTGCCATCGATGTTGCGGAAGGTGTGGGAAGTGTCTGCGCCGACGAGCGCAGGGTGGAACAGGTGCTGCTTAACCTCCTCAGTAATGCGGTCAAGTTCACGGAACAGGGGGGCATCTCGGTGCAGTGCGTGCGAGAAGCGGAACTCTACAGGATCACCGTGACCGACACTGGCATCGGCATCAGAAATGAAGATATTGAACCCCTCTTCAAGCCGTTCCATCAGATTGACAACAACCTCAGCCGCAAATACGAAGGCACGGGCCTGGGGCTTTCCATCTGCAGGAAACTGGCAGAGTTGATGGGGGGTGAGGTGGGGGTAACCAGCGACTACGGCGCGGGAAGCTCATTCTGGTTCACCGTGCGGGCCGATGCAGGTAATGTTACGGAGAAGGAGACTGACGATTTACGCGCGGCTCAGGATACCTCTCGATCAGGCCCCCCGGATGCTTCCGTAGCGGTGGAAGCAGCGTCGCCTCCGCAAAAGCCCGCCCCGGTTGCCATCGATTGGGAAGAGTTTGCCGAGGTTGGCCATGCGCTTGCCGAATTGCTGAGGAACGATGATATTTTGGCCGCCGACCTGTTTGATGCTCACAAGGAGTTGCTCAAATCTGCATTTCCGTCTGATTTTGTTTTTATCGAGGATGCCATCAGGCGCTTCGACTTCGAGACCGCCTTAGCCGCATTTGAGAAGACTGCCGGAAACGTTCGACCACCAGGGCCTATATCGACCGTAGCGGGGTGAATGATGACAGGCCAGCGTCTGCATAAAGAAAAGCCGACGGTGCTTGTGGTTGACGATTTTCCTGATAATGTGTCGCTTCTGGGTACTCTGCTCAAAGACGACTACAAGATCAAGGTGGCCAACAACGGGGAAAAGGCCCTTAGGATTGTCCGCTCCGATGCACCGCCTGATCTCATTCTGCTCGACATCATGATGCCGGGCATGGACGGCTATGAAGTCTGCCGTCAACTCAAGGCGGATCCGGGGCACCGTGACATTCCGGTGATCTTCCTCACAGCCCGGACGGAGGCGGAAGAAGAGAGGTATGGGCTGGCCCTTGGTGCCGTGGATTACATAACCAAACCGATCAGCCCTCCTATCGTCATGGCCCGGGTAAGGAACCATCTCGCCTTGAAAATGGTGGCGGATTTTCTTCGTGACAAGAATGATTTTTTGGAGCAGGAAGTGCGCAGGCGCACCGAGGAGGTGCAGGCCGTTCAGGAGGTTACCATTCTTGCGCTGGCTTCGCTTGCCGAAACCCGTGATAACGAAACCGGCAACCACCTGTGCAGAACCCAGCGCTACGTCAGAATACTTGCCCGGAAGCTGAAACATCATCCGCGCTTTGCAGAATTCCTCTCGGATGCTCATATTGACCTGCTGTTCAAGTCGGCGCCGCTGCATGACATCGGCAAGGTAGGCATTCCGGACAGCATTCTGCTCAAGCCGGGCTCGCTGGAGCCCGATGAGTTTGAGATCATGAAGACCCACACCACTATTGGCAGGGATGCAATTGAGCATGCCGAACGATCGCTGGGAAAAAGTGTGGAGTTTCTGCAGATAGCAAAGGAGATTACCCTGCATCACCACGAAAAATGGGACGGCAGCGGCTACCCTGACGGGCTGTCCCGTGATGATATCTCGGCCTATGCCCGGCTGATGGCTGTTGCCGACGTCTATGATGCGCTGATCAGCCGGCGGGTGTATCGGGAAGGAATGCCGCATGAGAAGGTCGTTCAGATCGTAGTTAAAGG
>JBAQPK010000237.1:0-1520 GCA_049305715.1 Desulfuromonadaceae bacterium
GTGTTAACCGGTCCGTTGCGCAATCTCATCACGGAACTGTTCAATCGCCGCGAACAAATCTTTGAAAATAACCGGTTTCACAATTAAACGGCAGAACTCAAGCTCACTTTTTTCTGTATCATTCAAAACAGATTTTCCGCTGTTGCCGGTAAGGATGATAAACTGCGTATTCGGTTTTAGTTCGCGGATTTTGCCGGCCATTTGCATGCCACTCATTTCCGGCATGTTGATGTCGGTGATGACGATATCCGGCATGTGTTTATTGAAGAGCTCCAGTCCCGATTTACCGTTGGTTGCGGTAAAGAGTTCACAATCCGGATATTTCATGACAAGAATAGTTGTGAGAAGCTCCAGGGTACCCGGTTCATCTTCGACAAGCAGGAACGTAAGTAACGGTACAGGTACGGTTTTAGCTTTCATTGCATACCTCTATTCTGAACTCGGCGCCATCGGTACTGTTGCGCACGGAAAGTCTCCCCCCCATATTCTTCTCTATAATGGTTTTAGACATGAACAGTCCAACGCCCGTTCCCTGTTGCGGACCCTTGGTTGTAAAATAGGGGTCGAAAATTTTGTCGGTAATATCTTCGGGTATGCCTCCGGCGCTATCGGAAACGGTTACGACGGCACAGCCATTTTCACTGCATATCGTGATCGTCACTCTGGGATCGACGACGTTCCTTTCCAGAAGAGCGTCCTTGGCATTCATCAGGATGTTGAGGAGTACTTGTGAATATTCATTCTGATATCCGTAGATGACGGGATCATCCTTTGCGACTATTGTGATGTTGATCTGCGTGTTTTGTAAGGTTCCTTCCAAAAGTGACAAGGTATTCACTATCACATCATGCACATTGAATATGATCTTTTCCTTATCCGGTCTGAAGTAGTTCCTGAAATCGTCAATGGTTCGGGACATGTGCTGGATGACTTCCATCGAACTGCTGACATCTTTTTCCAGCATCTCCCTTGTGAATTCGCCCAGGTCATATATCAGCAACTGTCGCTGAATCATGAGTCCAAGTGTATTTAACGGCTGGCGCCACTGGTGGGCGATATTGCCGATCATCTCCCCCATGGCCGCCTGGCGGCTCTGAAGCAGCAGCATTTGATCCTTATCCCGGAGTTCTACCGTCCGTTCTTCAACCCGCTTTTCCATTTCTTCATACGCCAGCTTCAACGCCACCTCGGCACGTTTGCGCTCCGTGATGTCGTAGGCATAGAGGCGAATCTTTTCGAACTGGGGAACAAGCTGTACCGTCTGGCCAAAAATCCGGTCCGCTATGATAATCTCGCGATAGACAGCAGATTCCTTTTGTGTTTCCAGTTCCGTTAATATCCGTTCCATGTCCGGAGGCAGGAACATCCGGCACTCCTCGGCGTCCATGCCGTATTCCGCCAGAAACCTGTGGGCGGCGGGGTTGCAATAAACGATCTCCCCTGCCCGGTCCACCTCCAGGACCGGGTTCGGGTTCAGTTGCGGGAACGAGGCCAGGTGGCTGATCCGCCCTTCGTTCGTA
>JBAQPK010000238.1:0-3291 GCA_049305715.1 Desulfuromonadaceae bacterium
TTGTAGGCCTGTGCGGCGAAGGCTTCCTGGACGAAGATATCGCGGGGGATCTTCAGCATTGCATCGATGACCCGCCGGTCGCTTATACCGCGAGCCACAATCTGATCCTGCACCATTTTCTTTCTCATGATCTCAAAGTTCACAGAATGTCCCACACCTAAAAATAACTTCTAACATATTGAAACGAGAGTGACTATAGCAGGAGATAACCCGAATGTCCATATGTGTCAAAACGTCCAGCCGGAAAGAATTGACAACGATTTATGGTTTGTCAGATCGAGATGAAGGGGGGTGATGGAAACGTGACGGCGGTTGATGGCGTGGAAGTCTGTTCCCGGATCGTCGTTGAGATGCGGCTCTTCACTCCCGACCCAGAAATATTTCCGGCCGCGGGGATCGGTCTTGTCGACGATTTTTCCGATGAAGGAGCGTTTTCCCTGGCGGGTGATAAGAGGTCGTTGCATGTTATCCCGAGGACAGTCGGGGATGTTGACATTAAGGAAGGTGTCAGCGGGAAGACCGTTGGCGATTACCTTGCGGGCGACCTGTACGGCAATCTGCGCGGCATCGGCAAAATGGTTGCTCGGCTCGAAGGTCGCGAGCGAGAAGGCGATCGCGGGAATACCCATCAGATTGGCCTCCATGGCTGCCGCAACAGTGCCGGAATAGGTGACGTCATCGCCCAGGTTGGCGCCGTGGTTGATACCGGAAACAACCAGATCGGGCGTGACCGGCAGCATATTGTGAATTCCCATGTTGACACAATCGGTTGGTGTGCCGTCCACCGCGTACCACCCCTTGCGCAGCTCGAAAATACGCAACGGCGAGTGGAGGGTCAGAGAGTGGCCGACGGCGCTTCGTTCACGGTCGGGGGCGACAACAATTACCGTGCCCAGTTCCGCCATCGCCTCGGCAAGGGCGCGGATGCCGGCGGCGTGGATGCCGTCATCGTTTGTAACCATTATGTTCATTGGAACAGATCCTCATATCCATGCGTTGAAAACAAACCTTTTATCGCAGAAAAATTGCGTTAAATCAAGCAACTCACCCATATTGATTTTGTGTTTACAAAGCAGTGGTAAGCCGTTACATTCAGAGACTTGAAACCAGTTTAGGTACAGCCATATAATCCAGCGGGAGGTGCAGGCATGAAGGCAGTTTTGATGGACGCTTTTGGTGGCGTGGAAGTTCTCAGGGTCGGCGAGGCTGAAAAACCGGATCCTGCCGAGGGACAGGTGCTTGTAAAGGTTATGGCGACATCAATTAATCGGCCGGATCTGGTGCAGCGGGAGGGGAAGTATCCGCCCCCTGCCGGAGATTCTGACATTCTTGGTCTGGAAGTCGCCGGGGTCATTGAAGCGCTGGGCGCCGGTGTCACCGGCTGGCAGGTGGGTGAACGGGTCATGACGCTTGTGGGCGGAGGCGGGTATGCCGAGTTTGCCGTCGCATATGCCGGCCATTTGATGCGCATACCGGAGAACATGAGTTTCGAGGAAGCTGCGTGTGTCTGCGAATCATATATTACCGCTTTTTTGAATGTTTTCATGATCGGTGAATTCAAGGATTCCCAAACGGCCATTCTGCATGGTGGCGGTGGTGGGGTTAATACCGCGGCAATTCAACTCTGCCGGGCGCTGACCCCCTCCAGCAGGTTGATCGTGACCGCCTCTCCGGCGAAAATGGAACGGGTCAGGGAAGTTGGCGCGGATTTTCTGATCAACTTCCATGAGACCCCCGATTTTACGGAGATCGTGAAGGAGTTTACGAACAAAAAAGGGGTTGACCTGATTCTGGACCATGTCGGGGCAAAATACCTGGCGCCCAATATGAATTCGCTCGGCTACAAGGGGCGGCTGGTCATTATCGGCGTTATCAGCGGCATCAAAGCCGAGCTTAATCTGGCCCTGATGATGGTGAAGCGCCAGCAGATCATCGGCAGCGTCCTCCGCTCGCGACCGGTTGCTGAAAAGGCGGAAATCGTGGCAGAATTCACCCGCCGCGCCCTGCCGAAGTTTGCCGACCGCAGCATCGTTCCGATCATGGAAAAGGTCTTTAGCATTGATCAGGTGGCCGATGCGCATCGCATGATGGAGGAGGATAAACATTTCGGGAAAATCGTGCTGAAAATTCAGTAAGTGCTAGCCATTACTCACTCCATGCATTTGTATTTGAACTATGGCACTCAATCGTAGTATTTTTATCCGTTTTTTAAAAACACCCATCAATATTCTGGAGGAAACAGATGTCAGATCAGAACCCGCAGGTTATGCTGGAAACGTCCATGGGCAGCATCAAAATCGAGCTTTTCAAGGAAAAAGCTCCGATCACCGTCAGAAACTTTCTCTCCTACGTCAAGGATGGTCATTATGACGGGCTTGTATTCCACCGTGTTATCAAGGACTTCATGATTCAAGGCGGCGGAATGAATGAAAATATGGAGGTTAAAAAGCCGAAGTTCGCCATCAAAAACGAGGCGGCCAATGGGCTGCTGAACAAGCGCGGCACCTTGGCGATGGCTCGTACGGCGGTGGTTGACTCGGCTACCTGCCAGTTTTTCATTAACACGGTTGACAACTCGTTTCTGGACCATAAGGGAAAACATCCGGATCATTTCGGTTATTGTGTTTTCGGTCAGGTTCTGGAAGGAATGGACGTGGTTGACCAGATCCGTGCCGTGAAAACCGGAACCAGGAACGGGCACTCAGATGTGCCGCTTGAGCCTGTTTTTATGACCTCAGTCAGGCTGATTGAACAGGAGGCATAAACATGGAAAATGACCAGGTCTGTTATACGTTTGACGCAGCGCTTGAAATGGCGATTGCGATGGAAGAGGAAGGGTTCCGCAATTATCTGTCTGCTATCCGCCAGCTGACAAACAAGGGGGCCAAGGAGCTGTTGCGCGAAAATGCGCTGGATGAACTGGACCACAAGCACCAGTTGGAGAAAGCACTTCTGGACGGGCGTATGGAAGGTGGCGATGATCTTAGCACGCCTATTCCTACCATGCATCTTGACTATGTGTTGAAAAAGCAGGAACTCGGTCCACAGTCCGGAGTACGTGAAGCACTCATTCATGCCATCCACCTGGAAAAAGGGGCGGTGGATTTCTATGGCAGGGTTTCAAGCGGTTGTGCGGGTGCGCCGATGGGAAAGTTGTTTGCCCAACTCTTTCAGGAGGAAAGCCGCCATCTCCAATCCCTTGAAGATCTGTATGAGCAGCACTTTATGACCGAGAACTGATCACCGGCGTATTACATTCCCGTTGGCCAGATACAATACCGGCCGGCCTGC
>JBAQPK010000239.1:0-2175 GCA_049305715.1 Desulfuromonadaceae bacterium
TAGTGATGATGTCATCAATACGGCCGGGCACTTGATCAGCCCCTTCGAGATTGAAAGTACATTGATCGAAGTTGCAGAAGTAGCAGAGGCCGGCGTGATCGGCGCTCCAGACGAACTGCTGTACGAAAAAGTTATCGCCTTTGTCTCGCTCCACCTGCAGGCGACTTTCAGCCGCGAACTGGAGCTCAAGATCAGGCTGCACGTTACCAACAAGCTGTCGTCAGTGGCCACTCCGCATGAAATCATCTGCGTTGATGCGGTACCAAAGAATAAAAGCGGCAAGATTATGAGGCGTGTACTCAAAGCCAGGTATCTGGGGACAGATGCCGGCGATATTTCAACACTGGAGGATTGATCAATGGATATTCTGGCGGAATTAACCCCTATTTTTCGTGAAGTTTTCGATGATGATACGATTGTCGTAAGCCGGACTACCACAGCCGATGACATTGATGCATGGGACTCCCTGTCTCACATGAATATGGTCATGGCGGTAGAGGTAAAGTTCAAGATCAGGTTCGCCTTGGGAGAGTTGCCCACCCTTAAGAATGTCGGCGACCTGGCGGATCTGGTTCAAAAGAAGCTTGACAAGAAATAGCTCAATCCCGGCATCGCCCCCCCTTTAAAGGGGATATTCAGGTGCGTTTGTTTTACGTCCCCCTTATCACCTAAGTACAGTATATTAATAATCATACTGATGTTATGCCGTATAAAGGAGTGGTTGAAGCATGTTGTTCAATTCCTACGAGTTCATCTTAATCTTTCTGCCCGTAACGCTGATGGTCTATTTTTTCCTGAACAAGAAACGCCTGACCATCGCCTCCAATGCTTGGCTTCTGTTTGCTTCTCTAGCGTTTTATAGTTGGTGGAATGCCAAATATTTGCCACTAATTTTGGTGTCCATCCTGTTTAACTACACTATAGGCTATCTACTGGTGGAGCACGATACGATAAAGAAACGGGTCATATCCAAGAAAGGAATATTTGTCTTCGGTCTCATAGGAAATGTTGTTTTCTTGGGATATTTTAAATACATGGACTTTTTCATCGGCAACATGAATACGGTTTTCAAGACCGATCTTCCGCTCCTGCAGATTGTGCTTCCCCTCGGAATAAGCTTCTTTACCATTACCCAGATTGCATTCCTGGTGGATTGCTACGAAGGCTTGGTTGAAGACCGCAAGCTATTGAGTTATTCCCTGTTCGTCACCTTTTTTCCACATCTTCTGGCCGGGCCAATCCTGCACCACAAGGAGATGATGCCCCAGTTCGAATCGGTCAGAAACAAGGTGCTTAATTACAAAAACCTGTCACACGGTTTTTTCCTGTTCGCCATCGGCCTGTTTAAAAAGGTAATCATTGCAGACGAGCTCTCAAAGACGGCCAAGCTCGGCTTTGACAGCGCAACCAGCTTGAACATGGTGGAGGCCTGGGCTGCCAGCCTCTCATACACATTCCAGCTCTATTTCGATTTCAGCGGTTACAGCGACATGGCCATCGGCGTCGGCCTGATGTTTAACATCCTGCTGCCGGTCAACTTCAACAGCCCTTACAAGGCGACCAACATCATCGACTTCTGGAAGCGCTGGCACATGTCGCTGACCAACTTCATAACCACATATCTCTACTCACCCATTATGCGGTCATTCCGCAAGATTACCTTCGCAAAATCCATGATTGCAACCTTTGTTGCCATGTTCATCGCCGGAATCTGGCACGGCGCGGGCTGGACCTTTATTTTGTGGGGGGCATTCCACGGCGGCGCACTGGTAGTCAACCATTTATGGAAGAAACGCAAGCTGCCCATGCCCCACCTGTTAGGATGGCTGTTCACCTTCGGTTTCGTCAATGCAAGCTTCGTCCTGTTCCGTGCCAAAGACCTGGCAAGTGCAGGAAAAGTACTGAAAGGGATGATCGGTCTTAATGGCATCCTGCCGGCAACCCATCCTGATTTCGCTTTCTCTGATCTGGGGCGCGGGCAGTTTTGGAGACTTCTTATGGCCGGTGTCAAGGGAAACGATACCACGCTCTGGACACTGGTCGTCATTATTATATTCACCCTGACATGCAAAAATTCTATGCAACTGGAACATAACTTTAAACCGACCTGGAAAAATCTGCTATTCATGGTCTTGGTCAGCTTCTACGCTCTGATCAACTTGAACAAGGTAAGTG
>JBAQPK010000240.1:0-7669 GCA_049305715.1 Desulfuromonadaceae bacterium
TCAGGTCGGACTGCAGGGCGGTATCGTCCAGAAGCGTGGAGAAGCTGACGGTGAACGGCACCTTGTCCAGCGCCTCCTGAAAGCCGGTGGCAGGTGGTACGTTATGCCTCGGATCTCCCTTGATCATGGCAACCTTGATCCGTCCCGAATGCATCCTTTTGACCAGCGCATGCAGGTCAGCATAAGAATTTTCCGGACCGGCCGAAGTGCCATCCATTAAACCGGCCGGATATACTCCGCCAGGACGGTTCAGGTTGCCCGCCAGCATATTCAGCAACTGGATGGCGCGTACCGATTCCGGACCGTTCGTCTGGAAGGCAACCGTCTCACCGGCCATGGCCAGGGAGGGACGGGTGGTGGCGAATTCCCGGGCCACCTCGGCAATAGACTCCTTCGCCAGGCCGGTCAGCCCGGACACCCGCTGCAGATCATATTCCTTCAAACGATCCAGAAGCTCGTTGGCCTTGAAACCATTTTCAGCCAGCGATGTCCTGTCGAAGAGAGATTCGGCCAGGATCAGCCGGGCCATGCCCAGCGCCAGCGCCCCTTCGCTTCCCGGCCGGGACGGCATCCAGCGGTCGGCCGATGCGCCGGTCAGGGACATTCGTCCGCCAACGTAGGTAAAATGCCCGCGGACCGTATCCCGCCCCTGACGCATGCGACCGAAGGCGTTGCCGTACTGGACCGGCGACAGGTGGCTCTCCACGAAATCGGCGCCGAAGCTGAGCAGGTAACGGGTATCGGCCAGGTCGTAGAAAGGGAGGGCTGGCTGACCGAAGGATTGCCGGCCGGCCAGCCGCAGCCAATCGGGGGCCAGCAGATCGTATGAGACGAGATGGGACGAGCCGAAGGAGCGCATGAAATCACCTGCCAGCGCGGCCAGGGTACCGGACAGCTGCGGTGTCAGCATGGCCAGGCTGCCGGTCGCCGGCTCCCGCTGCAGCTCCTTGAGCCGGGCGGTGAGAAGGGACAGTCCCTCGTCCCAGGATATCGCCTGAAACTCTCCAGAACCGCGCGGGCCGGTGAGTTTGAGCGGCTGCTGTATCCGGTCGGGATGGTAGAGCTCCTGCAGGATTGCCTGCCCCCTGGCGCAGAGTCTCCCCCGGTTGACCGGATGATCGGGGTTGCCTTCTATTTTTTTGGCCCTCCCGTCCGATACCCGTACCAGAATACCGCAACCGGCCGGACAGAGGGTGCAGGAACTGGCGTAATAGGCAGCCCTGCCGGGGGTTATCCCTTCGTCCGGCGGAATCAGGTAGGGGATCAGTTTCTCGTTTTTCGACTGGCACCCCGCCAGAAGCGCGCCGGCGGCCGTCATGCCGCTGAGCTGTAAAAATGTTCTCCGTTTCATCTGGGCTCCATTAAATGTGGCAGGTCCAGCAATCGATGCTGGCTTTATGCTGACGGTGACAATCGAGGCACCATCCCATTTTGAGACTGGCCGTTCGGCTGATCCGCTCCATTGCGGCCACGTCACCGTGGCAGGCAATGCAGTCTGTTTTGGCGCGGATATGCATCATGTGAGGGAAATAGACATGGTCCGGAAGCGAGTTGACCCTGACCCAGGGGATCGGCTCCTGTCTGGCCCAGTATCCCATCAGCTTTTTGATCTGCGGAGCCTCCGGGGAGATGTACAGGTGGCAGGCACGGCAGTCCGCAACTGCGGGGATTCCGGCGAGCCGGGATTTAGCAGCGTAGCGGTGACAGTAGAGGCACGGGATACCGTTTGTGCCGGCATGAAGCTTATGGCTGAAGATAATTGGCTGGACCGGAGAACCTTCGGAAAAATCCAGCGGCAGGCAGTACATTAGAATCATGACGGCTGCAACCGCACCCGACGCAAGAACCAGCCCGCCACGTAGCCATGATCTTTTCATGCTGGTCACCAGTATTGTGAGTGTTTATCCCGATGGGGCAGTAATTGGGACCGTCCGTTGCGATAATAATATCATGCCTGAAATGGAAGTCAAAAATCAGTAGATATGGTAAAATGGGAGTGCCGGGAAGGGGTACAGTCCTGATCGGCGAGCGTGGAGAAGAGGGGGTGAGTATCATGCTGGAAGGATTCGATGTTACCACCGAGGCGGTTAAACAGAGTATGCACCATGGCGATCCGCTGATGTTTATCGAACTGCGCCACCATCACAAGCATGACTGGAGCCTGTTCAAGGTTCGGGGCGCGTTGCGCATTGAAAGTGACGCATTGGAGCAGCATTTGGAGGAAATTCCTCACGACCGGCCAATCGTTGTACTGTCAGACTGTCCGGGTGAAGAAATGAGTATCCAGGCAGCGGAGATGCTCCGTAACCATGGCTGGAGTGATGTCCATAAACTGGTCAGGGGTTTTGATGCCTATCTTGAGGCCGGATTACCGGTGGTGCCGGCTTCAAATATGGTCCCCGCCACAAAAATCATGCTGCTCTGACCGTGCGACAGGGCACATTTACCGGTCAATGTTGGGTTGCAGGAAGAGCGTCATACTTGTGAGTTCCAGCGCAGCCAGATTGCCCATTTCCGGTATAGCGCCGAAGACGCAGCCGTTGTCCAGCATGATCTTGCTGCTGTTCAGCGACTCTTCGAGACGGATGCGCGTGACCGGTGTATGACCGCAGATCAGCCGCCGGCCGCCGATAAGCTGCCGATCGACGTAGGAGGACCGTGTCCAGAGCATGGAGTCGGTGTCAAGGAAGGGGTTTTGTATATCGAAATTGAGTCCTGCATGGACGATAACAAAATCCTCCAGCAGAATGTAGAAGGGGAGAGAGTCGAGAAAATCGTGGTACCGTTTTGGAATATCACCGGGGCCGTCTGCCAGGAAGCTGGCAAGGGTGGCGATGCCGCCGTTGGCTTTCCAAAGATCTCTGTAGTGAAGGTCCAGACCGGACTGCAGGCACATTTCTTCATGGTTGCCGCGAATGCTGGCGACAGACAGGTCGCGCTCCCGAAGCTCGAAGATGAAGTCCAGAACTCCTTTGCTGTCCGGGCCGCGGTCGATCAGGTCCCCCAGCAGGTAAATGCGGTCCGCGGGCAACGGGCGAAGCGTGTCATCAACCAGCCGCCGCAGAGTGGCGGCGCAGCCGTGGATGTCGCCGATGACGAAGATACGTGGAGAGGACATTCGGCCGGTCACAGGGAGAACGGCCCTTCGCAAATGGTCTGCACCAAATTTCTCCGGTCGTTTGGCGTTTCACGCGCCTGCAGCGGTTCCGGAAGCTCCCCGATTCTGCCGGGAAGGCCGATGGCGGCCATGGCTTCCACCGTAAAGCCATCGGGTATATTCAGTTGCGTGCGAGCCCGCTCATAGTCGAAACCTTGCATGCCGTGTACCACATAGCCTTTAATGCTTCCCTGCAGAGCCATACTCATCCAGGCCGCCCCGGTGTCGTAGGAATGAGTGCGGCAGGGCTTTCCGCCGGGAAAGGTGGTGCATGAGACAAACACTGCCAGAACTGACGCGCGGGTACACCAGGTTTTGTTTGCGTCCGTCAACAGGTCGAAGAACAGCGGCCACTGTTCCCCGGAACGGCGGGCGTAGAGGATGCGCCATGGCTGATTGTTGCCGGACGAAGGTGCCCAGCGGGCAGCTTCAAACAGGGTCATTAGCTCTTCGGCCGGAATCTGCTCACCGGACATGGCACGAGGCGACCAGCGATCGAGGAAGATGTTGTCTACAGGGTGGTCGGCATGACGAATTTCGCTTCCTTTGATCATCGAGGGCCTTTCGCAAAAAGTGATGAGGTGCCCCTGTCTTATCCGCCACCACAGCCGGCATCTTTTCAATGACAGGGAATTTGCTGTTCAAGTGACTATATACACACGGCCTGTCCATCAGTCAACTGGAGGAATTTTCCGGGGGAAATCATGCGCATTTTCGGACTTGCCTTACTGTTTATACTGACCATTCCGGCCCATCTTCCTGCCGCGGACCACTTCCAGGAACAACGGCAGAAAATGGTGGAGCGCGACATAAAGGGGAGGGGTGTCCGCGACACGCGGGTGCTGGCGGCGATGGGAATGATTCCCCGCCATCTCCTGGTGGGCGAACGCTACCGGAATGACGCGTACGTCGACCACCCTCTGCCGATCGGCGAGGGGCAGACCATCTCCCAGCCCTACGTCGTGGCCCTGATGACGGAGGCGCTCAAACTGAGGCCCGGGGATCGCGTGCTGGAAATCGGAACCGGTTCCGGCTATCAGGCGGCGGTACTGGCGGAGATTGTGAAGGAGGTCAAGAGTATCGAGATCCGCCAGGGGTTGGCCCGGAGTGCGGCCGCCAGGCTGAAGGAGCTCGGCTATGCCAATGTGGCGGTGAAGTACGCGGACGGCTACTTCGGCTGGGAGGAGCATGCCCCTTTTGACGCGATCATCATCACCGCTGCGGCAAACCATATCCCCCCGCCGCTCATCAAACAGCTCAAGGTGGGTGGCCGGCTGATTCTGCCGCTCGGAGGCACGGTCTTTTATCAGACCCTCACCCTGGTGACCAAGCTCAAGGGGGGCGAGCTCGACGTCCAACAGCTCGATCCGGTCGCCTTCGTGCCGATGACCGGCGAAGCCCGGAAAAGTCGTTAGAGCGCGCCCTCTGCAGCAGCTCGTCTGAGATCACTTCGACCGGTTCTGATCGGTCTGATGTCCGGTCTATATCGTCCATAGACACCTCGAAATCTATCCGCTTTCAGTGCTGTACCGGCACGCCGGCATCCTTGAGAAAACCGGCGATGATCCGGTAGAACTCGCGCCAGTCCGGCGGGAAATCATTATGGCCGCAGGGAAATTCCACGAGACGGGCATGGGGCGCCAGCCGCTTCAGCTCGCGGCTGTGCTCCGGCGGTATGATGGTGTCGCTGCTGCCATGGAAGAGCAGGATCGGCTGCCGGTATGCGGCCACCACCGCACCGTTGTCGAACCGATCCCTGACAAGAAAGCCCGGTACAAGAAACCTGCGTGCAAACGGGCGCGTCGACGTGAACGTGGATTGCAGGATCAGGGCTGCGCTCGGACGCCGGGCGGCAAGGGCGCAGGCCGCGCCGCCTCCCAGCGAACGGCCGAAGAGAACGATCCGCCCCGGATCAACCTCTTCACGCTGCAGCGCCGCATCATACGCGGCGACCGCGCTCTCGGTAATGCTGCTTTCCGCGGGACTGTCCGCTGACCTGCCAAAGCCGGGATACTCCACCAGCAGCACCCCCATTCCCAGATCACGGAATCCTTCGACCTGTTCCGGCAGATAATCGATGACCTCACCGTTGCCGTGAAAGAAGATCACCAGCGGCCGCCGCTCCCCCTGGTTCCGTTTTAAAGGCGGCATGAACCACGCCTCTCCGGGTCCGGTTGCGGTTACAATCTTGATGGGCAGTATGCCGGCCGGAGGTTTCCCGCTGACCTGTATGGTTCGCCCCGGGTAGATGATCTGCTGCTGCAGCAGATAGACGAGCAGGGCGTAGCCGGCATAGGCAATGCCGGCGAGTGTAAAAAACTTGAGTAAAGGCGAAATCGGCATCATGTGACTCCTTTAGTTGTCATCCACTGTTTCCGTAGCATCAAAAACGCCAGCAGATATGCGGCAGCTCCCAGCAGCAGCACTCCCCGGAATCCTGCGACCATCGCGGTCATGACGGCCAGGAGGGGAGCCAGAACCGAAAAAACACCGTTGACGGCCCAGGCCCAGGGAATCAGGGGGGGCTCCACCTGACCGAGCAGCTTAAGGCCAGTAGGGAAGGGTATCCCCATCAACATGCCGGGAATCGCGACGAGGAGACAGAAAACAACGCCCCTGAGCGGCAGCGGCCAAGGGGCGGCGATGACGAACAGCGGCGGCAGGAACAGCGCGCAGAGTCCCACCAGCAGTGCGAGAACAAATGTTGTGCCCGGTTGTGTCAGGCGGGGGTAACGGTGGCTGAGCAGACTCCCTGTTCCGGAACTGATCAGGAGAGAGGCGAGCACCGCCGAAACCGCTACCGATGGATCTTCGAGCGGCAGGATAAACTTCTGGATCAGCGCCACCTCCACGAACATGTAGGCCAGGCCGAGCAGGGCAAAGTACGGCAGGAATATATTCCGGGCCGACCGTCCCGATGCGCCCGTTCCCTTTCCGGCCAGCGCGGGAAGCGCCAGCAGCAGCGCGCTGATTGCGGCAGCCTGGACAAGGACGGCGGGCAGGATGTAGCCTCCCTCCAGAAAGAACTGCCACTTTCCCCCCATGGCCCGGTAGGTTTCCGGAATCCTGCCGAATCTCAGGAAATGTGAAAAAAAGGGAGAGTCATCCCGTACGGGGCTGACGTCGAACAGATAACCGGCCAGGAAGGAATTACGCCCAACCGGGGAAAGAATGGCGCTGAAACCCTTGTTGTAGTCGAAGTCACGCGTCCTGACATGGACATTGCTCTCCTTCGCCGTAATGCCGCTGAGCCAGGAAAGGTCAAAGCGGTGCAGAGTAGCAAAACTCTTGACTGCCGCAGTTTCTGCAACCGTAAAAGGGGACCTTTTGGCCAGGATGGTAAGTGTTCCCCAGCTCCGGATCGCTGCCAGATGAGTTCCGGGATTCCGCACCCCCGCTTCTTCCAGGGCCATTGCCAGCGTGGCCATAATTCTCAGTTCGGTCCGAGGCGGAGGGATGATGAAGAGGTTGACGCTCAGCACGCCATTTTCGGTCAGGTGCTCCAGATACGTCCTGAATGCCTCCACCGTGAAACGGTAATTTTCGGATATTCCGAAACTCCCCGACGGATTCGTCCCCTGCAGCGAGATGTCGATCAGGTCAAAGCGCCGCACCTCTCCCGAAAGCCATGATCTTCCCAGGCCGACCCGGCTCCCGGAGGAGTAAAGTCCCCCGGAGAACAAACGCAACTCTTCACGGATAATCCTTTCCAGTGCGGAAACGCTTTCCACCGTGGCAATGTTCTCCGCATCATGACGGCGAGCCAGTAAAACCGGCAGTCCCCCCCGCGGATCGAGAATCAGAACCTCCCGGCGCGGTCCAAGCGCGTAGGGGAGGGCTGCGGGGAGGTGATCGAGGAATGCAAGCTCCGCCGGCTTTTCAACCGACGTGACTGCATTCACATCTCCTCCGTCGATGCTGATGCCGATCTGTTCCGGCAGCGGCTCCTGATAACGCAGACTCAGGCCCGGCGCATAGCGGACCGACGGACTTCTGAAGGTATCGATCCGGGCAAAGGGGGTATGCCAGGTGCGGAGATGCTCCGAGCCCGGGAACTGCAGGGCGGCCTCCAGCCCCTTGTACGGGGAGATACGGGGCCGGCAGAAAGCGGGGTGCAGAATGAGGAGAACGAGGATGGCCCCCGCGGGGAGGATCGCCGCTGACCGGAGCCGCCTGTTGCCCACACTGCACGCTACGGCGACCACAACCAGAGAGACGACAAAGATCCCGGTCTCCGGCTGCACAAATCCCATCAGCAGCAGAATACAGGCCGAACCGACCCCGGCCCCGACCATATCGGCGCCGTAGAGGAGTCCGGCCCGCCGGTTTTCCACGCTGAAAGCCGTTGCAATGACGAGGCCGGTGCAGAAAAACGGCAGCGCCAGACTGAGATAGGTCAGCAGGATATTCAGGAGTTCCCACCGTTCCCAGGCCAGGCGGACCGGATCGAAGGCGACCAGATTGGCGAGCAGGAAGCCGGTCGGCATGGCTACTCCCAGGGCAAGGGTATAC